>CAYOVC010000031.1:0-14509 GCA_964407305.1 uncultured Bacteroidaceae bacterium
ATGAAATTGTTATTCGTTGTTAACCCTGTATCGGGAGGCGAAGAGAAAGAATCTTTTCTGAAGGATATAAAAGAATTAGTCGAACAAAACAATATCCGGCATGAAATCTTTGAAACAACTGGTAACGAAGACAGTAAAAAGCTTCGTCAGCAAATCAACTCCTTCAGTCCGGACAGGGTTGTATCTGTAGGAGGTGACGGTACCAACCTTCTTGTCGCAACAGTTTTAAAAGACAAGTCAATACCGATGGGAATTGTTCCAATGGGTTCTGCGAACGGACTGGCTGAAGAACTTGATATTAATCCCGATCCCCTTGAGGCCTGTAAGGATATTATTAATTCTGATCGAACCGGTAAACTGGATATGATTGAAGTGAACGAAAAATACTTCTCTATTCACATTGGTGATGTTGGTTCAAATGCCAGCATTGTTGAAAGATATGAGAAAGATCCAAACCGTGGTCTGCTTACCTATGCTAAGTATTTCCTGCAGGAGATAGAGAAAGCATCTCCCTTCTCCGTCAAAATAAAAACTGATAAGGAAGAGACAGAGAAATCAGCCTTGATGGTCGCTATCTGTAATTCAAGGAAGTTCGGAACCGGAATACCCTTAACACTGGAAGGAGATCCGATGGACGGGATATTTGAGATTGTTCTTCTTGAAGAGATCAATATCAACTCATTATTGAAAATCGGATTATCGAAATTCAATGAGCGTTTCTTTGACAACCAATTAAGCACAATTCTAACGGCAAAAAAGGCCGAAATAAGCTTTGACAAACCGAGACTCCTGCAACTGGATGGTGAGATTATTGGAAAGTTTAAAAAGCTGAATGCCAAAATTCATCCCGGAGCAGTCAAGCTCATTTTGAAAAATAATGAGTGTTAACACGATAAAATCTCATGCTGATTAGCAGGCTTTTAATGAACCTAATCTATTTTCATATGTTAAGATTAACATGAAATTATTCGTTTTAATATTCATTGCATGCATGAATCCGGAAAGAGTAATAGTTGATTTTTCACAGACGGATCAAACATCCAACTGGAGCATCGTCAATGATGGCGTGATGGGCGGACGTTCGAAAGGTGATTTTGTTTACGATGATTCGGGATATGCAGTTTTTTCGGGAACTATATCGCTTGAAAACAATGGTGGATTTTCATCAGTAAGATATATTTTCCCCCAACAATCAGTAGGCAATCATAGCATGATCCGCCTGAAGGTAAGGGGTGACGGAAAAAAATACCAGGTTAGAGTAAGAACAAACAAAAACGACCGGCATGCATATATAGCACACTTTAAAACAGATGGAAACTGGCAAAGTATAGATATACCGATGGCTGATATGTATCCATCCTTCAGAGGCATGCGACTAAAGATGGGTTATTATCCTGTCGAAAAAATGGAAGAGATAGCCTTCCTCATCGGAAATAAAAAGGCTGAGACGTTCAGGTTGGAGATAGAAAGTATAATGCTAAAATAACATAAAACAGAAAGATCATGTTTGGATTAAAGAACAACCCTGAAAAGAAACTTGCTAAAAAATATGATAAGCTGATGGCAGAAGGCTATAAGCTCTCTACATCAAACAGGAAGCTGTCTGACGAAAAATATGCTGAAGCAGATAAGGTCCTGAAAGAACTTGAAAAACTTCGTGCTGACAAAGCGGGATCCTGAAGGTTTTGAATGACCTTGAAACCTAATTTTTCAGCTTTATGATCCGTAAGATTCTGTTTGCACACTTTTTACTTTTAGCGATCCCCGGATAAAATAATCTGTAACCATTAGCGAACCTGTCCCCTCTTTTACTATTTTTGCACGCTCTAAAGAAACAGATTGAATTATAATGGAAATCAGAAATATAGCGATAATTGCACATGTCGATCATGGAAAAACGACGATGGTTGACCGCATTTTACACCAGTCTAACCTTTTCAGGGACAACCAGGAGGTTGGGGAGCTGATCCTTGACTCCAATGACCTGGAGCGGGAGAAAGGGATCACCATCCTATCAAAAAATGTATCGGTGCGATACAAAGATACCAAGATCAATATCATCGATACGCCGGGTCACTCCGATTTTGGCGGGGAAGTTGAGCGTGTGCTGAACATGGCCGATGGTGTATTGCTACTGGTAGATGCCTTTGAGGGTCCGATGCCCCAGACGCGCTTCGTATTGCAGAAGGCGGTGCAACTGGGACTGAAGGTTATCGTTGTGATTAACAAAGTGGATAAGCCTCATTGCAAGCCGGAAGATGTAAATGAGATGGTATTCGAGCTGATGTTTTCACTGGATGCATCGGAGGATCAGCTTGATTATCCGGTGGTTTACGGATCATCAAAAGATGGTTGGATGGGTGAGGACTGGAACAGACCAACAACAGATGTGACCTACCTGCTTGAAACCATTATTCATCATATCAAACCTGCCGAGGAGCATCCCGGCACGTTGCAGATGAGGATCAGTTCGCTCGATTACTCTTCATATACCGGACGCATAGCGGTGGGCAGGGTGCACCGGGGCAGTATTCAGATGGGTGACAAAGTATCTATTGTTCAAAGAAATGGAGAGGTGCATTATTCAACAGTGAAGGAACTTTTCCTGTTCGAGGGGCTTGGTAAGCTAAAAACCAAAGAGCGCATAACAAACGGTGAGATTGTAGCAATTGTCGGACTTGAGAATTTTGATATCGGGGATACTGTAGCTGACCATGAAAATCCTGAGGGACTTACCTCCATCGCGATCGATGAACCGACCATGAGCATGTTATTTACCATCAACAATTCGCCATTTTTCGGCAGAGATGGAAAGTTCGTCACCTCCAACCACCTTTACGACAGGCTATTCAGGGAAACAGAAAAAAACCTGGCATTAAAAGTTGAAGAGACCACCTCGCCCGATAGTTTCCTTGTATTTGGAAGAGGAATTCTGCACCTGTCCATTCTGGTGGAGACGATGCGAAGGGAGGGCTATGAACTACAGCTTGGTCAGCCAAAAGTAGTCACAAAAGAGGTTGAAGGGTTTCTGCATGAACCCATTGAATTACTGTATATTAACGTGCCCGATGAGTTTTCGGGAAAAGTGATTGAGATCGTTACCAAAAGAAAGGGTGACATACTAAATATTGAAAAGAAGGATGACCGTGTTAACCTGGAATTCAAGATTTCGGCGCGCGGACTAATCGGTTTGTCAAATCCGATACTAACAGCTACAGAGGGTGAGGCGGTCGTTTCCCACAGGTTTAAGGATTATGAGCCCTGGAAGGGAGAGCTGACAGAAAAGCGAAACGGCGCATTAATTGCCATGGAGACAGGCACGGCCATTGCCTATTCTATCGACAAGCTCCAGGACCGGGGAAAGTTTTTTATTGATCCGAATGAGGATGTTTACGAGGGTCAGGTGATTGGAGAAAACAACCGGCAGGATGACCTGGTGATCAATGTGATCAAGACAAAAAAGCTGACCAATATGCGGGCATCAGGTTCTGACGATAAAACCTCCATAGCCCCGGCGATCAAATTCTCCCTGGAGGAGGCGATGGAATATGTTGGTGAAGATGAATATGTTGAAGTAACGCCCAAGCATATCCGCCTGAGAAAAATCATGTTAAAGGAGCATGATCGAAAAAGACAAAAAACAGATCGATAATGCAACCGATTTACCTGGATTATAATGCCACAACACCTGTGGCGCCGGAGGCGGTAGAGGCTATGCGTCCCTTCCTGGAGCAATACTTCGGAAATCCTTCAAGCATCCACAGCTACGGCACAGCAGCTAAAATAGCTGTAGAAAAGGCGCGCGCACAGGTAGCAGCGCTGATCCATTGCGATCCCGCGGAAATTGTATTTACCAGCGGGGGAACGGAATCGAACAACTATGCAATCAAGGGAGTTGCTTTTGCCAAGAGGAAGGGTGGCAATCATATCATCACCTCCGCCATTGAGCATCCGGCTGTGATTGAGGTTTGTCATTACCTTGAGAAGCAGGGGTTTGAGGTGACCTACCTCCCGGTGGATGCGTATGGGATGGTAAATCCGGCTGATGTGGCGGAAGCCATGCGAGAGGAGACCATCCTGATCTCGGTAATGCATGCCAACAACGAGATAGGGACCATTCAGCCCATCAGCGAGATAGCTGCGATTGCAAAAGAGAGAGGTATTTTGTTTCATACAGATGCTGCACAGTCGACTGGAAAGATCGAGACGGATGTTCGCTCGCTGGGAGTGGATTTGCTCAGCATCGCCGGTCACAAGCTCTACGCACCCAAAGGGATCGGTGCGTTGTATATCAGGTCGGGTGTTCGTCTTGAGAAGTTGATCCACGGGGCAGATCATGAGCAGAACCTGAGGGCCGGTACGGAGAACGTGCTTGAGATTGTCGGACTGGGCAGGGCGTGTGAAATCGCTGTGCAGGAGCTGCAGCATAACATGAAACAATACCTGTCGACGCGCGATTACCTATACAAACTGGTCAGTGGGGCCATACCATCGGTACGCATGAATGGTCATCCTGAAAAAAGCCTGCCCAACACACTCAGTCTCTCCTTTCCGAATGTCGAGGCCAACACCCTGGTCTCAAGGCTGGAAGGCGTCGCTGTATCAGCAGGAGCAGCTTGTCATGCTGAAAGCATTGATGTTTCGGCGGTGCTTGAGGCCATGCAGGTGCCCATTGAATATGCCATGGGGACAATCCGCTTCTCCACCGGCAGAGGCACAACGATGGATGAGATAAAGAGAGCTGCAGAGGAGGTTATTGTGACGGTGAAAGCCCTGATGCCAGATTCCGGAAGTGATGAAGCAGCAGTTGTTGTAAGAAGCGGAACCGTAAAATTGACACAATATACCCATGGCCTGGGTTGTGCCTGCAAGATTCAGCCGCAGCAGCTGGAGAGCATCCTGGCCTCCCTGCCCCACCATGAAGATTCCAGGGTGCTCGTAGGTACGGAGACTTCAGATGATGCCACGGTTTTTAAGATCTCCGATGAGTTTGCCATCGTGCAATCGCTTGATTTCTTTACACCCATCGTTGATGATCCCTATGATTTCGGAGCCATAGCTGCGGCCAATGCGCTGAGTGATATCTACGCCATGGGGGCCTCACCGCTTTTTGCCATGAATATTGTGGGCTTTCCGGAAAACAGGCTTCCACTATCGGTGCTTGAACAGATCCTCAGGGGAGCACACGATAAGGCTGCTGAAGCGGGAATCTCCGTTCAGGGAGGGCACACCATTGAAGATCCGGAGCCTAAATACGGCATGGTAGTTTGCGGAGGTATTCATCCCGACAAGGTGATACGGAACTTCGGCGCGAAGCCGGGCGACAAGATGATCCTTACCAAGCCGCTCGGAACAGGTATACTTTCTACCGCATTGAAGCGCGGTATGATAGACAGGGAACTGCAGAAAGAGGTTATTGCCCGGATGTCGGCCCTCAACAAGGTTGCTGCAGAAGCGATGGCAAAATGCAGGGTCAATGCCTGCACGGATATCACCGGATTCGGACTGCTTGGTCACCTGCTTGAAATGAGCCGCGCCTCAGAAGTTAATGCAATAATCAACTTCGGCAAAGTGCCGTTCCTGCGTGAAGTAAAGGCGCTGGCGGCGGCAGGCGTGATCCCCGGAGGCACCTTTAATAACCTTGATTATGTGAAGGCGCATGTGGACTTCGGCAGGCTTACACGCACGCAGCAGTTGATGTTGTGTGATGCGCAGACATCGGGCGGACTGCTGATTGCGTTGCCGGAGGAGGAGGCGATGAAATTTCTGGAGGAGTTCAGAGGAAGCGGCGATGGCGTAATAATTGGAACTTTTAGGGAGCCGGGACCAGGCAGCATCACTGTTCAATATTAAAGCAGAACTTTTTTCATCATCAAAGGGGGCGCTCATACCAACTCCTCATTTATATCCGATACAATTATTGAACAATGACCAATAATCTGTGGCTCAGTTTTTGTTGCATTTTTTCCACAGAATAGCACTCTTAAGATTTTATCATGAAGCACCCGATCATTTTGTTGATGCTCTTACTCGCAAGTTGTAATCCTTGCGATCCCGAAACATTCGATATGGGAAAACTACCTGATGAAGCGCTTCTATTTGTCCCTTATCAGGATGGCGAAGAGGTAAAATTAATACATTCAGCGGGACATACGATCAATTTCCGGGTGGCACGGGAAATCCAACAGAAAACAGAGTATCTATGCGATCGTTGTTGCGATATCATAAAATATGAAGAGGATGTTACAGTTTTAAGTCCTGATTATCCGGTATTTCAGATCTCAATTGCTATCTCTAATTTTGACTCTGCTTTATACTCATGTGGGCTTCGGATGACCGGAGCCTCATTCGTAATTCCAACCCAGGAGTTTCAATACAACTATTTTAATCAGGTTGACTCCATTGTTATTGGAGGAGAAATCTACGAGGATGTCTTTATGCTCAATTATGAACCCTGGTATTATTCACAAGAGAACCCGGTCCAGGTGGACAGCCTTTATTATAATTACAGTCATGGCATTCTTAAAATCATCATGTCCAACAATGAATTTTATGAAATTGAGAATTAAGGCATTACTCTTACTAGCGGTCATCATTACAGGCGCCTGCAGTGAAAATTGGGCACTGAAGGAGGAGACCTTTGCAATTTCTGATGAAAATGGCGATTGGGTACCCCTTGAGGTTCCTGATTCGTCATTTCTGATGAAGGATATTCATGGAATTACACAGGGTTTTGTTATGGTCCGGGATGAACAATACATGAACAAGAGCTGGGGAGGTTTCCTCGGTCTGAATACGCATATGACATTTTCGGAGTATCGTTTCAGGAGTTATAGCTCAACCTATGGCCATAATTTTCATATTTCACTCAGGGCAGCGACATGGGAACCCTATGGTGATGAACTGTCAGTTCAGTTAATGGACCTGGATTTCAGTTATGACCTTGGACTTGGAAGGGTTACATCGATTTATACGCCATATAAATGGGTTAGCTATACCCAGACCTCGGAGGGTTATGAGTCTGAAGATACCATTTTTTCTACCTGTGAAATAATTGACAGCCTGGTATTTGATAACCTTACCTACAGGAATGTACTGCACTTCACACTTGCAGATAATCCGGATCAATGGAGTGAATCAATCCCTACGAATATCTATATAGCCCGCGGGACCGGACTCATCAGCTATACCCTGAACAATGGAATTTCCTATCAGATTACCGAGTAGTTTTTTAGGCAGACAATTGTGAGGGTACGGGGCGCTCATCAAAATGCCGGGATAAAGCTTTTATCCCAGGGTTATTTTCCAACATAGAGGGACAGGCGAAGTGAATGGATCGCCCTGTTGTAGTTACCTTTGTATCAAAACCAGGTAGTTATGTCAGAATATTCAGAAACATCACGCTTTACGAAGAGAGAGGAGTTTGCCAATGCCATTTCACATTTTATCGGTGCATTGTTATCGTTAGCCGCACTGATTCTGATGTTGATCCATTCGGCCAGGCATGGTAACGCGTGGCACATCGTCTCGTCTGCCATTTTCGGCTCATCCATGATCCTGCTGTATCTTTCCTCAACCATGACGCATTACCTGGAACAGGGAAAAGTGAAGAATTTTTTCTTTAGCATGGATAAGATCGCCATCTACCTTCTCATTGCCGGCACCTATACACCGCTGGCACTTATTACACTCGCGGGACCGCTTGGCTGGACGATCTTTGGAATTGAATGGACAGTGGCCATTGGAGGCTCAGTAGCCATCCTGCGCAACCCCGTCAACTTCGAGAAAGGGGTTAAAACGGTCACAGTGATCAGCTATGCGCTTATGGGATGGCTGATTCTAATAGCCATTGTGCCGGTGATCAGAATTATGCCAACTCCCGGGTGGATATTGATCCTCGTTGGCGGTGCACTCTATACGACAGGTATATATTTCTATAAAAAATGCAGTTTCCGCTATCACCACCTGGTATGGCACCTGCTTGTGATTGCCGGAAATACGGCACACTTCCTGGCGATCTACCTGTATGTTTTACCGGGTAAAATATAGTTAGATTAGTTTAAAAAGAATCCTTGCCTGTCTCAAAGTTTAATAAACATCTAAAAAGCCGGTCATTCTCCAAAAATATTTATCTTTAAATAATCAAACACCCATTCAGAGCATATTGCAGGAAATAAAGTGGCATAAAATTTGGTATTAAAAGTAGCGGAACAAATTGTTCCAGATGAGTATACATTATAAACCCAGCAACAATGAAATACCTCCAACTATTAATAGTACTGACGGTAGCAGCAGCTTTCAGCAGTTGTGCCACCGTTCTCACAGGAACAACACAACGCGTGACCATCGACTCTACACCTCCGGGTGCAAGTATTATTGTAGACGGTTACATGATGGGGACAACCCCTGCAAGGCTGAGGCTCGACAGGGACTTTAATGCAATTATTGACAATGGAAAGGATATCTCACTGGAATTAAACGGATACTATCCTGAGGGATATTTTCTTGCCGTAGATATTGAGCCCACAACCATCCTGAATGTTTTTTTTCCTTTCGGGTTTGCCCTTGACGCAGTATCCGGAGCCATGATGAAATACGAAAATGATTACTACAACTTCAAACTAATTCCATTAGAAGATTCTCCCTTGCAGCCTGGTCCTGTAAACGATCAGGATAACGGGGAAATGAGTGATTATGAAAAGCTGATCAAGCTTGTTGAGCTTTATGAAGATGGATACCTGACGGAAGAGGAGTTTGAGTCGGAGAAAGCTAAGATATTTGATGTAAAAAAGGAGAAGTAGCATATCGACACAGGACATTTAGATTCCGGGGAGATGAATTCCGGGGAGATAAATTCGGGGGAAAGTGGATTCGGGAGAAAGTGGATTCGGGAGAAAGTGGATTCCGGGGAAAGTGGATTCCGGGGAAAGAAGAAATTGGAGAATTTTTTGAAAAAGGGAGAAAAGAGATATTGGTCAGGAATAAAGGGTCTATTCATACCCCTTCTGATCTATGCCGGAAGGAAGATTGAGCAGCGTCGGTTCAGCGATCCACCCATCTATATCGGAGGTTGTGGCAGATCGGGCACAACCCTGTTACTGTCGGTACTCTCTGCCCACAAAGAGATTTTTGCCTGTCCATCGGAACTGCACCTGTTTGATGGGGCATATGAAACTGATTCTGTCGTTATAGCTCCCAAATTTTACCGGTTGTTCAGAACATTTCTAACCAAAAGAATCAAACCATCCGCAAAACGTTACTGTGAAAAGTCACCTGTCAATATAAGGCAGGTACCATTGATCGAAAAATATCATCAAGGAAATTTCAGGCTGATTCAAATAGTAAGGGATGGCCGGGATGTGATCCTGTCGGGTCACCCCAGGAGCCAGGGAAAATACTGGGTGGAACCGGAAAGGTGGATCAATGATGTATCAGAAGGTTTAAAATACCTGGATCATCCTTCTGTTTATACCATTCGTTATGAAGATCTCATTATAAATTACCGGGAGACCATCGAAGCAGTTTGTCAATTTCTTGAAATTCCTGTTTCGGAAGAGATATTGAACTGGCACCGTTATGCTACAGTAAGGCAGAACAATGCGCTCTTCAGCAGGATCGCTGAAATCAGCACCGCTTCTATCGGTAAATGGCGCAATCCCGAAAAAAGTGAACGTGTCAAACAACTTACAAAAAAACCTGAGGCAATTGCACTGCTAAATAAGTATAACTATCTTGACTGATTCTGAAAGTAGAAAATGGAGAGAAAAAAAGTAATTTATATTGCTGGTCTGGGACATTCGGGGTCAACCATCCTGGATATGTCCCTCGGAACACTGCCCGGTGTTGTAGGCCTTGGTGAGTTGAAAACGATTCTGGATGATCACAGCCGTAACAGGCAGTACACATCAGTTTGCTCTTGTGGTAAAAAGGCAACTGATTGTGACATATGGAAGGAGGTTCCGCAACTGTTTGAAGGAAAACATAGTGATCCGGAAAAAATTGATGCAATCATCGCGTTACTTGAGGAAAAATATGGTAAAAATTGTATTCTTACAGACTCTTCAAAAAACAGTAATAACTACCTGAAATATCTGCATGAAAAGCATGATCCGACAGTCATATATTTAACCCGTGATGTAAGAAGTTGGTGCTATTCCAGGCACCTTGCCACTGGTAAGCCGGTTGTTTATTTCATTCTTCGATGGTTGCTGGAGAATTTGAAATTACGTAGACAACTGCGAAAAATGGGACTTAAAACCTTCAATGCCGGGTATGAGGAGCTTGCACTATTTCCTGAACATGTGCTGAAGCGTATTGCAAGCGATGCCGGACTCGCATATTCCGATGATATGCTATCACCCGCAATGACGAAAAGCCATATTATTAGTGGCAATGTTGCAAGGGCCGATGAATTAAAAAGGAGCAGCTGGAAATATGATGCACGATGGCTGCTTTCGCGAAGAGTTCTATTGCTCTCCCCTATTTTTCTGTTGGTTTACCGAATGAACAGGAGATTGGTCTATTCCCAGCTTGACAGCGGAAAAATAGATGAATTTCACCTTTTCGGAACACGAAGAAAAAGAGAATACAGTCAACAATACAATTGATTATTCTAAAAAACTGCTTATCTTTAAAGGAACAATGATTGATTCGGTTCATCATCTTTGCTCACTGCGTTATCATCATATCACCTAACAATGAAACAAACAGCAATCATATTATTGATCTGTGCAGGTTTGTATAACTGTGCCCAAGCCAACCCCGACATGAAAGAGCATAACACAACACCCGTAACAGGATTTGAACTTGAAAGGTACCTCGGTACTTGGTATGAGATTGCCAGGTTTCCCCACAGATTTGAAAAAAACCTGGTAGGAGTTACTGCTACCTATTCCATGAAAAAAAACGGGAAAGTAAAAGTTCAAAATGCCGGGTACAAGAACAGTCTGGAGGGAAAATTCAGGCAAGCCACAGGTAAAGCAAAATTAGCCGGAGATCCAGCTACCGGTCACCTGAAAGTTTCATTTTTTCTTTTCTTCTATGCAGACTACTTTATTATGGAGTTGGATAGGGAAGATTACCAATGGGTCATGATCGGAAGTTCATCACCGGATTATTTCTGGATCCTTTCCCGGGAACCTGTAATGGATGAATCGGTTTACCAGGAATTGTTGAACCTGGCAACCGAAAAAGGATACGATCTCTCTTCCCTTCAAAAAGTGCCTCAAAGAAAGTAATTTAATTAGTATAAAAATCAACTGTTTGCGGCATCTTAAGGCTAAGACGGAAAAGTTGGAGAGCAATCTTGCTGTCTAAGCGGGTTACAGGAATTCTTTATGAGCTTCTATCAATTAATTTACTTTTCCTGTAAACTTTTTTTAATTTTATATGTTCTTAAATAAGAATCGTTATTACGAGATAATATGTCTGACAGAAAAACATACCAAAGCATACTTAAAGAGGCTGGTTTAAAGGTGACCCCTCAGCGACTGGCTGTACTTGAAGCTGTTCATCTGCTAGACAAACATACCACCTCTGAGGAGATCTCCAACTTTGTTAAAAAGCAATACCCTAGTATGGCAATTGGAACTGTCTATAATATCCTCAACTTTTTTGTCAGTAAAGGCATCATTTCAAGGGTTAAAACCGATAAGGGAGCGATGTTGTACGATATAATATCAGAAAAGCATCACCACCTTTATTGTGTCCATAGTGATCGCATAGAGGACTACTACAACAATGAACTGGATCGTTTACTGGAAGATTTTTTCAGCAGAAAAAAGATCAGGGGATTTGATATTGAAGATATCAAGTTGCAATTGGTAGGTCGGTTCAAGGAAAATAATTCACAATCATAAATTTAGTAACAAAAAAAGAAAAAAAATGGAAGAAAATGTAAAAAAAGAAGAGGTAGTATCGATGCCAAGAATTGGCGATCCGGCACCTGAATTTAAAGCAGTAACAACCCAGGGAGAGATTAATTATCCTTCTGACTATAAGGGTAAGTGGACCATCCTGTTTAGTCACCCTGCTGACTTTACCCCTGTATGTACCTCAGAGTTCATGACATTTGCAACGATGGAAGATAAATTCGAAGAGCTCAACTGCAAGCTCATCGGTCTGTCGGTTGATGGCCTATATAGTCACATTGCCTGGCTGCGGACCATCAAGGAGAAAATCGAATATAAAGGCATGAAGGATGTTGAGGTAAACTTTCCATTGATTGAGGATATCTCCATGGATGTGGCAAAAAAATATGGTATGATCCAGCCCAGTGAGGCAACAACCAAAGCTGTACGGGCCGTATTCTTTGTTGATCCGAAAGGAACTATCAGGACGATCATCTATTACCCATTGAGCCTGGGACGTAATTTTGATGAACTGCTAAGGGTGTTGATTGCACTGCAGACAGCTGATGAGTTTTCAGTGGCAACTCCTGCTGACTGGCGGCCGGGTGATGATGTTATTGTACCAACTGCAGGTTCGTGTGGTTCAGCGAAGGACCGAATGGATGGCAAGGAAGATATGCATTGCTATGATTGGTTCTTCTGTACAAAGAAACTTGACGAGGAGAAAGTCTGGAAAGCGCTCAAGTAAAATAAGATTCCAACACAAAGCAAAGGGGTGTCTCAACGGGCACCCCTTTTTATTTTTACCATGTCGCCTCTTGGGTATTCAGTGGTTTTCTATTAGATTTAGAAAAAAATTAAACGATGAGAGCATTTATTCTTTTATTCTTCATTTCTCTCGTGCTGCAATCCGGCTGCACGGATCGTGAAAAAATAAGAATTGCCTCTTCTCCTGAAGAGATTCCTTTTCTCTGGAACAGTGCTACTGTCTACTTTTTGTTGACAGACCGTTTTAACAATGCAGATTCTGACAATGATACTCATTTTGGCAGAACGCAACAAACTGCAGTTAACCGAGGTTTCCAGGGTGGTGATTTTGCCGGTATTACGCAAAAGATTGAAGATGGATATTTTAATGAACTGGGCATTTCTGCTATCTGGATGACCCCTTTCCATGAACAGATCCATGGAATGGTAGATGAAGGAACCGGTAACACTTATGGGTACCATGGTTACTGGATCAAAGACTGGTCCGCTATCGATCCCAATTTCGGTACCGAAGAGGAGCTTGAAGAGCTGGTCGCTACTGCACATCAACATGGAATCCGGATCATCATGGATGTGATCGTCAACCACACTGGTCCGGTCACAGAATCTGATCCTGTTTGGGGAGATGAATGGGTGCGAACAGGACCAAAATGCGAATACCACGATTACAGGAGCACTGTAACTTGCACCCTTGTGGAAAATCTTCCTGACATCAGGACCGAAAGCGAAAAGGATGTAGAGCTTCCTCCGCAATTGCTTGAAAAATGGGAACGTGAGGGGCGTTTGGAGGAGGAGCTTGAAGAGCTGGACAAATTTTTTGAGGAGACCGGATATCCCAGGGCCCCTAAATACTACATCATCAAATGGCTCACAGATTATGTAAGACAATACGGAATCAACGGTTACCGGATCGATACGGCCAAGCATACGGAAGAGGGTGTCTGGAGCATTCTCAGGAAAGAGGCAGACAGAGCCTATCAGACCTGGAAGGCAGAAAATCAGGATATCTTTCCGGAGGATGACCATTTTTATATGGTTGGCGAAGTTTATAACTACATGATATCCAATGGCAGGTGGTTCGATTTTGGCGATACACTGGTGGATTTTTACGCAGAAGGCATCGATCACCTGATCAACTTTGAATTCAAATACGATGCACTGGACCATTGCGATGCACTCTTTTCAAAATATGCGTCTATTCTTAATAATGAACTGACCAACAACGGAGTAATGAATTATATCAGTTCTCATGATGATGGTGCTCCTTTCGACAAAATGCGCGACAATCCGTTTGAGGCGGCAACCAGGTTGTTTCTCACACCCGGTGCAAGCCAGGTTTACTATGGCGATGAAACCTCTCGTTTGCTTCTGGAACCCGGGGCAGAAGGTGATGCCAACCTGCGTTCATTTATGAATTGGGATCAGTTGTACAAGAATGAGCAGGTCAATGGATATAACGTTCAGGAGGTTTTTAAACACTATTGTAAACTTGGACAGTTCAGAAAGAATCATCCTGCCGTTGGTGCAGGTGAACACCGTATGATCTCTGTGGAGCCATATATCTTTAGCCGCAATATCCTGTTTGAAGGAATTAAGGATGCTGTGGTTATCGGTCTCGGTCTTCCCAAAGGAAAGAAAGAGATACCCGTTGAAGGGCTGTTCGACGATGGAACAGAGCTTACCGACAGCTATTCAGGAAAAAAGGTTACTGTAAAAAATCAAATAGCAGAACTAACCACAGAGGAGACAATTGTCCTGCTTGGCAAATTTTAATTCAGGTAATGACAGCAACAGGAGATTGTAAAGAAGAATACGCAGAAATACAGTTATTAGATCATTGTAGCATCATCATCAATAAATATTTAAAATGAAGCACCTGGTGGAAGAATAAT
>CAYOVC010000032.1:0-14441 GCA_964407305.1 uncultured Bacteroidaceae bacterium
TAAAAAACGTTTTCCGGGTATGAGGGTGGAATGGGAGGATGAGCGCTATACCTCGGAAATGGCAGTGAGGGCCATGGTTGAAGGAGGAATGAGAAAGTCGGAGAGAAGAAAAAAGGAGCATATTGACAAGCTGAGTGCGGCCCTGATCCTGCGATCATTTATGGATGGGTTAAACAATAACAATTAAAAAGTGTTAATCTGCTGAGATGCAGATAAAAACCATGAACGTTACAACAAAGATGTTACCTGTTTATGTATATGGAATGTCAGTTCTGCGCAAGAGGGCACAGGAAATTGAGGAAGACTATGAAGGCCTGGAATCGTTGATAGAAGAGATGTTCAGTACGATGATTGCCAGTGAAGGAGTTGGCCTTGCTGCCCCCCAGATCGGTAAGTCCATCAGAATTTTTATTGTGGATGCAAGCAGGATGGAGGATATTGATGACGAACCCGATCTCAAGACATTCAAAAAGGTGTTTATAAATCCCTATATCACCGAAGAGTGGGGCGATAAATGGACCTTCTCGGAAGGTTGCCTCAGCATCCCTAATATCAGGGAGGATGTGAGCCGTCGCTCCTCGGTAAGGATCGAATATTATGATGAGAACTGGGATTTCCATGAAGAGGAATATGATGGTGTGAGGGCCAGGATCATACAGCACGAATACGATCACCTGGAGGGAAAGTTGTTTGTGGATCTGATCAACCCGTTGCGAAAAAAGCTGATCAGTCAGAAATTAAAGGCCATTTCGAAAGGAAGGGTCGACTGTGACTACAGGATCATCTACCCCGGAAAAAAATAGAAAGCTGCTGCAATCTGTCCGAAACGTTGCAACAGCTTTCAGAGAATAAGGCTCTTTATACAATCGGGTTAAAGTACTCCTCCGATTTAAGGATCATATCAATATACTGTGCGCGTTTGTATACAAAGGGATCATTGATCGCTTTGGCAGAGAGTTTTCCTCTGAAATCATCAATGGATGCATACCCTTTTCTTTCCATCCACTCCTCAATTTCAGTGAGCATCGAAGAGATGTGCGCGATCCCGTTGTGATAAAAGGTGGAGACAGATTGTACAGCTCCGGCTCCGGCCAGAATCATTTTTATTACGTCCGCACCCTCATAAACACCGTTATTAGCAACAAGCGTACCTTTTACATGATCGAACAGCAGACCTGTATAGCGAATGGCCAGCCTGTGGTCATTTGATGTGCTAAGATTCCACGGTGCGGCATGTTTCTCTGCTTCAACATCAATATCGGGTTCGAATAAGCGGTTGAACAAAATAAATCCATCGGCCCCTGCCGCATCAAGGTCCGCCACTGTCTTAAGAATATTGGTATAAAAAGAACTAAGCTTAATGCTGACGGGGATTTTTACAGCTTTTTTTACAGCTTTTAAAACTTCGATCTGCTCAACAATAATGTCATGACCGGATTTTTGCATATCCCTCGGTATAGCAAAGAAATTCAGTTCGATGCCATCGACACCTGTCTCTTCGATCTGCTTTGCATAATCGACCCATGACTCTTTGTAAATGGCGTTGATGCTGGCAATAAGAGGTATACTGATGCTCTCTTTTGCCTTTCTCAAATTGTACAAATGCTCTTTTGGTCCGGCATGTTGCAGGTTCGGGAAGAGACTGATCATTTCGGCGTGTCGTTCATCATATGCTTCAAGCTGGTTGTCCAGGTCATAGTCCTCGAGCTGAATCTGTTCCTCGAAGAGTGATTTGTATACAATCGCTGCTATTCCTGCGTCTTCAGCCTTTTTAAGGTTATCAACATTTCCGACCAGGTTGCTCGCTCCAAGAATAATTGGGTTTTTTAAAGAAATACCCATGTGCTTTGTAGTAAGATTTGCCATGTTGTTGTGGGTTTATTAATTATGCTTAAATATATCCTTTAAACCCGTTTCTAGCAAGAAAGGTTCAATTTTTCTTTTTAAAATTCCGATATTTTTATTTCCAGCCGCATCAACAGGTAAAAAAAGTTGTTTGCATTCATCCTCGATCTGAGAAAGGTGCCGGTGTTAAGGATCGTCCTTCCATTTGCTGCCGGAATAGCTTTGCAGAACAGCCTGCAGGGTTTTCTGCACAGCTCAGTTCTGCGTATTATTGCGCTTGCCTTGCCCTGTGTATTTTTCAGTTTTAACTTGATCGTTCCGTTGAAAAGCCTGGCCGGTCAGATCATATTCGGTTTATGTACTATATTTATTTTGTTATTTGCAGGTGCCATTGCCGGCAGTTTGCCGGCATTTTCTTCCACAACAACGTTCAATGGGATGGAGGGAACTATCGCGGGATTTGTGCGTGATGGTCCGGTTGAGAAGGAAAAATCGGTCATGATCCGAATCGAAGCTGTGTATTTCAGTAATGACACCATAAGCGCTTCCATGAATGAGAATGTGCAGGTATACCTGTCGCGCGACACGCAAGCAGCTGGCATGATACCCGGTACCCTGTGGCTGTTTCACGGTGATATAATGACGATCCGAAACCGTGGAAATCCTGGCGAGTTTGATTATGCATCATATATGCATCGAAGAGGGTTCAGGTATAACATGTTCTGCTCCGCAGCCGGCTGCCTCGATTCAATACCTGCATTGAAATACTTTCCGGCCAGGGTAAGACAAAGGATCATGGCCGGTTGGGACCATAACGATCCGGCAGTTGCAGTACTCAGCGCAGTTACCCTTGGATACCGGTCACTGCTCGACCGTCAGACCAAACAGGAATTTTCAGATGCGGGGGCCATGCATCTGCTTGCAGTATCCGGATTGCATGTAGGAATGGTCTGGTGGATCCTTGACCTGCTGCTTAAATTTCCGCGACACGCTGTTCGCTGGCGTGCTTTAAAGTTTTTGTTTATCCTAACATTTCTGTGGTTCTACGCTGCTGTTACTGGTTTCTCAGATTCAGTAAGCCGTTCGGTTACAATGTTCTCTCTTGTCTCGTTCTCAAAAGCAATGAACCGCAACAGCAGTATCTATAATACACTCCTTTTATCCGGTTTCCTGCTGCTCGCGCTCAAACCATCGCGTATTCTTGAACCCGGATTTCAACTTTCATACCTGGCTGTTTTCGGGATTATTACACTACAGCCTGTTGGAGCCCGGTTATACCACTCGGCCCATAAACTGGTAAAAAGAGCGCTCGATCTTGTAACTGTCAGTATAGCGGCCCAAACGGCCACGCTTCCATTGGTGCTGCTTTACTTTAACCAGTTCCCGGTATGGTTTATCCTGACAAACCTGGCTGCAATTCCTGTCGTCAGCATTCTGCTTGCAGCATTTGTACTTTTTTCTCCCTTTTTGATCATTTATCCTGAGTTGACATGTTTCTCTTCAATACTGCTAACTTTCGCCGAATTTTTGCAATGGATCATCAGCACCATCTCATCGCTTCCTTTTGCCTCGATACGAAAGATACCTCTTCATCCCATTGTTGCATCCGGTCTGATGGCATCAATCGGACTATGTTACGGTTTTTTTGTCTACCGGCGCTTCTGTTTTCTCACCTGGTTCATAATGGTCCTGGCGCTTACAGTGGGCTCTTCTTCTTTTCTAAGCCACAGATTCGGTTCAACAATCTCGTTTGAGCTGTTTAATTTTAACGATGCTACGGTCATTTCAGAACGCAGCGGTTTAGTCAGAACCACCTATATTATTGGTCAAAATTTGCAAGACGATCCTTTTCTGAACGATTATTTGCATAGTCTGGGCCGCTATCCTTTTGCCATGAAGCAGCATCATATGGTGCATCTGACCGCTGAGGATATGGTTTACCCTAAGCATCTTTTTCCGCTAAGCGATCATTTATGGGCTTGCAGTCTGGCCCATTTGGATATTCTGCTGGTGGGTCGTTGCCAAAGTGACGAACTCCGGTTTATACTTGAAAGCCAGAGGTGGGACCAGGTGATATTAAGAACCGGTTTCCCACGAATCACAGAAGAACATCTTCGCATCCTGCAAGGGGTGCAGGTAATTGGTGACGGTACCCTGCGGGCATACGAGTTATCTTATCTAAAAGGCGCAATGCCCGGGGCGACGATTGTTCAGCAGACAGGGGCCCTTCAATTGATTGTAAATAATCGATTGTGTCAAAATATTGTCGAAGGGCGCTGATGCGAAAAATAGTGCAGATACCGAACCTACAAACCGGGTCAGGTTCACCCGGTTTTCTGAAATAATTGTATTCCCGGTAAGGAAAAATTGTAGAATGTTATTCTAATTGAAAGATATTGTCTTATTTTGCCCTTTCATAAAAGCCGCATTTTGGAATGAGAATTATTGTCGCCGGGGCAGGCGAGGTTGGAGGGCATCTGATCAAGATGCTGAGTAATGAGGATCATGATATCATCGTAATTGATAATGATCCTGAAAGGTTGAAGGCCATCGGTACCTCAATGGATGTGATGACACTTGAAGGAAATGCAAATTCCATCAGCATCCTGAAAGAATCTAAAATTGCGAAAGCCGATCTGTTTATTGCCATCACCTCTTCCGAAGATGTAAATGTTACCGCTGCTATTCTCAGCAAGAAGCTGGGCGCAAGGAAGACCATTGCCCGCATCGATAATGAGGAGTTTCTGATGCAGGCCAACAAGGAGCTTTTTTCTAATCTTGGTATTGATTACATGATCTTTCCTGAAAAGATCGCAGCACGTGAAATTGTCGGTCTGCTGGCTCAAACAGGTAGCACAGAGGTGGTGGAATTTACAGGCGGTAAACTTCAGATGTATGTGATCAGACTCGAGGAGCAGGCACCTATTATTGGAATTAAGCTTCGTGAACTGACACCCGACAGGGAGAACCTGGAATTCAGGGCTGTTGCAATGACGCGGCAGGGTAAAACAATTATCCCTGGTGGGGATGATATGTTTCAAGCAGGCGACCTTGTTTACGTTATCAGTAGTCAGGCCGGAATGAAGCAGCTTTACAAATACTCCGGCAAGCAGCACTTCGATATCAGGAACATCATGATCCTGGGCGGCAGCCGGATCGGCATAAAAACAGCCAGGCAACTCGGGAACCAGCATTATGTGAAGATGATCGAGCATGATAAACAGAAAAGTTACCGCTTGTCGAGCATGCTGTCAAATACCCTGGTGATCAATGGTGATGGCACCAACATGGAACTGCTGAAAGGGGAGGGACTTGAGAAGATGGATGCATTTATAGCCGTTACAGGTAATTCCGATACCAACATACTCTCCTGCCTGCTGGCCAAACAGCTGGGCGTTAAGCGCACTATTGCAGAGGTTGAGAATATTGACTATATCCACCTTGCAGAAAATATTGGTGTTGATACGATTATCAACAAAAAGCTGATCACGGCCAGTCGCATCTTCAGGTTTACCATGAGCGAAGAGGTGTCCTCTATTAAATGTCTGACCGGAACGGAGGCGGAGGTGATGGAGTATGTTGTCAAGCCAAAAGCAAAAATTACAGAGGGTCCCCTTAAAAACGTCAGTTTTCCGAGTGAAGCGATCATCGGCGGAGTGATCAGGGGAAAGAACAGTTTCATTGCACACGGGGAGACCCAGATCAAACCCTACGACAGGGTGGTTGTTTTTGCACTTCCATCTGAGATATTCACTGTTGGGAAATTTTTCAATTAGCCAAGCCAATGCCCAATCCAAAAACAGCGATCCGTATTCTCGGAATTCTCCTGATGGTTGAGGGATTTTTTATGTGGCTTTCGGTGCCGGTGGCACTGATTTACGGGGAGAATGATGCACTGCATTTCCTGCTTTCCGGTGCCATTACAGCGCTGGTAGGTTTTGCAGGCTTTTTCCTGACAAGAAGGGCCAGACTGGAGGTAACCAAGCGCGACGGATATGTTATTGTCACTGCCGGATGGCTCTTCTTCTCGTTTTTTGGTACCTTCCCGTTTTTACTCACAGGCTCTATCCCCGGCTTTACCGATGCATTTTTCGAAACCATGTCCGGTTTTACCACCACAGGAGCAACCATCCTGAACAACATCGAGGAGATGTCGCACGGTATCCTGTTCTGGCGTAGCCTTACCCAATGGCTGGGCGGCATGGGGATCATCGTACTCACACTCGTTATCCTTCCCGTGCTCGGTATCGGGGGAATGCAGCTCTTTGCCGCTGAGGTGCCCGGACCGGTACCGGACAAGTTGCACCCACGGATCAAGGATACTGCCAAACGGCTTTGGGGCATCTATGTCATCTTCACTGTTGCAGAGATATTATTGCTTTGGGCCGGACCAATGAACCTGTTCGATGCAGTTTGTCATGGTCTGACAACCATGGCTTCAGGTGGGTACTCAACCAAACAGGCCAGCATCGGGCACTGGGATTCTGCTTATGTACACTATGTTGTTACGGTATTTATGTTTCTAGCCGGAGTGAATTTTACCCTTTCCTATTTCGGATTTCATTTTCGCTTCAGGAAAATTTGGAAAAATGAAGAATTCCGGTACTACCTTGGTTTTATAATTGCGTTTTCCCTGGTTATTGCTGTTGGATTGTATCTCAGCAGCAACAGGGGTGTTGAAGAGTCTTTCCGGACCGCCATTTTCCAGGTGGTTTCAATTATAACCACTACAGGATATGTAACCAATGACTATCTTTTGTGGATACCGGGACTCACCATGTTGATTTTTGTATTGATGTTTTTCGGAGGATCGGCCGGATCCACTGGTGGTGGCCCCAAGATCATGCGGATCGTGATTCTGATCAAGAATTCAACCCAGGAGCTGAAAAGACTGATCCATCCGAATGCAGTGATACCGGTACGATTGAACAAAGTTGCAGTCGATAATATGATCGTTACAAATGTACTGGCCTTTTTGGCGTTCTATTGTGTCATTGCTGTGAGCGGTATTATTATTATGGCATTCCTGGGGAATGATTTTGATACTTCCATTGGTTCAGTTGTTGCTTCTCTGGGGAACGTCGGTCCCAGTATAGCCAATGTCGGTCCTGCTGCATCATACAGCGAGATCGCCGGTGCGGGAAAATGGGTTCTCTCTTTTCTTATGCTTATCGGACGACTTGAATTGTTTACCGTAATTGTACTTATATCACCCGCCTTTTGGAAGGAGTAACGATTATCGCCTTCTTACAGCCACTCATTAATTCAACGAAAATTCTGCCGGTGTTTTCCCCAGGTTTTTCCTGATCCAAAAGTGGAATTTATGGAGCCCTTTTCCAAAAAACATCATAGGGCAGAAACCATATACATATTCCAGGTTCATCTCTTTCAACTGCTCAACTCCCTCAGCAGAGTAGGCTCCATCGCCAACGCCCTGGTTGAGCCAAACCCGTTTGATATTGCTCTCCGATACCTGAGCGATAATCTCCATGGCGCGTTGCGGGTTGACGGCAAGGATCACATTCTCGACACCTGACGGCAGGTCCTTCACAGTATTATAGCAGCTGAAATCCTCGATCTCGGCATATTTCGGGTTCACAGCATATACGGTGTATCCCCTTTTTCTGAGCTCTTTCATTAATGTGAGTCCCCAGTTCCCCTTTTTTGCTGAGGCCCCTGCAACAGCGATCTCCTTAGCCTCCAGGAAGGCGTCAATGGTTTTATTCATTGTCGTTTTAAATTTTTGAATGGCCCTTAACGGCCGGTTCATATTGCATGAAGCCAATATCGGTTTAATGCATTAAAGTTACAATGGTTTTTTACATGTTGCAACAATTCTGCCTCCTGACAGTTAAAATATTGAAGTGGATCAGTCCACTTCGCCCAGTCCTTCGCGGACCAGCACAGGCTCATCACCGGTACAATCAAGAATGGTGGAGGGAATCATTCCGCCATACCCACCATCAATAACCAAATCAACCACGTCCTTGTATTCATCGTGTATCACTTCAGGATCTGTGGAATACTCCAGGATATCGTCATCCTCTTTCAATGAGGTGGTAAGGATCGGGTGTCCCAGTTTGCGGACAATTTCTACTATGATATTATTATCAGGAACCCTGATTCCAACTGTTTTTTTCTTCTGCTTCAAAATCTTCGGGACGTTACTGCTGGCATTCAGAATAAAAGTGTAGGGTCCGGGAAGATAGGCCTTCATCAGTTTAAAAGTTTTATTGTCCACCTGTCTGGCATAATCCGACAGGTGACTGAGGTCGGAACAGATAAAGGCAAAGTTTGCCTTATCCGGCCTGACCCCCTTGATCCGTGCCACCCGCTCAACAGCTCTTGCCTTTGTAATATCGCACCCGATTCCATACACGGTATCGGTAGGGTAGATAATAACCCCACCGCGTTCAAGCAGGTCCACCACTTCGCTTACCACATTCGGATCGGGATTGCGCTCATATAATTTTACGATCATACTCTTTATACACTAAAGATCAAATATTGTTGCATTTTTTCCAATCATAGAAAGTATTCTTTTGCTTCGTCCTCCATAAAATGGGCGTTCTCAGGTCATTTTTTAATTTTCAATGATTTCTCTATTTGTTCAATCTCCCCATTATCCTGCTCCTCTTCCTCCTCCAGTTCCCAGCTGGGTTTTTCCGGTTCCGGTCCCTGGTCGCGGTAGAGCAGTGCAAGGGCCACACCGACCACAGCCCCGCTGAGGTGGCCCTCCCAGGATACCTCATAATCGAACGGCAGCAATCCCCAGATCAGGCTCCCATACAGGAACACCACCAGCAGGGAGATGGCCATCAGGTGCCGTACCCCCCTGATCACCCCGCTGAGAAATAAAAATGCAGCCAGTCCGTAGATAATCCCGCTGGCCCCAATATGGTAGGCATCCCGTCCTATGATCCAGAGGATGGCTCCTCCGGTAATATAGAGGAAAACATAAATTGTAAATGCGATCCCCCGGTAGAAGTAGAAGAGGGCAAAGGTGAGCAGGAAGAGCGGGATTGAATTATCGAACAGGTGCTTCCAGTCACCATGGATCAATGGTGAAAAGAGGATCCCCTGCAGTCCCTTTACCGTGCGCGGCATAACACCGGCGTCGATGAAATCTGTTCCCAGGGTGATCTCAAAAAGCTTAATGAGCCAGATCAGGATGAGAAACAGAGTGGGGAAAAAGAGGCTGTTCAGTACACGCTTTTTCTCTTCCATCGGATTTTATTTTCCCTGGTTCTCAAGGTATTGTATTACTTGCCGGTAGTTCTGGTCATCGGGATAATACCCAACCAGCCTGACAGCATATTCCCTTGCTTTCTCAAGATTTCCCTGCTCAATATTGATCGTGGTCAGCACATACAAGATATCGCGGTTATAGGGATGGTTTTCCAGTGCCGACTCCAGGAATGAAAGGGCCTGTTCGGGTTCTCCGCGGGAGTTCAGACCGATTCCATATACATAGCTGTATTGCGCCACTTCAGGGGCCAGTGCTGCAGCTTTCTGCAGATAGGTCATCGCTCCCTCCTGGTCACCCCGCCTGATCTTCAGCAGTCCAAGTGAATAATTGACTGCTGCCAGGTCGGGATATTTCTCCAGTGCGCTCAAAAGGATTTTCTCTCCCTCTTCGTCGCGCTCCGTTCTCCGGTAAAGGTCAGCCAGGTTGATATAAGCTGTAACCAGTCCGGGTTCTATCTCAATCGCCTCCAGGTAGGAAGCCTCTGCTTTCGCAAGATCGCCGCGGTTGAGGTGAAGGTTCCCGAAATTAAGGTGCGTACCGGGATGATCCGCATTGATCATCAAGGATGCGGTATACTCGTTGAGCCGCTGCTCAAAAAGTTTCTTCTTACCTGCAGGGATATTGTCGAGATTGAAACGCGCCAGAGCGTTGGCTGCAAAGATCCTCACCAGTTTGGTATCGTCATCGAGGCGGTTGATGATCAGGTTTACGGCCGATTGGTCGTTGAGGTTTTGAGCAACCTCTAATGTAGCATACCTGATGAGTGCATCCTTATCGCGGATTGTCGTTTCAATGAGGTTTGTAATCGACGGGTCGGCATAATTGTTCAGCAGGGAGATTGCTGTTGCCCTTACCATCGGGGCAACCTCTTTGTTTTTTCCCAGGCTGATCAGCTCCGGCAGGGCCTCCGGGTATGACTGGCGGGCGGCCCAGAAGGTCTCTCCGTAATGTTTGGTGTTCAGCAGGTCCTCTCCATACCACTCTTCCAGGTAATCAGCAGCCCACTGGTTGCTCTGATCGTCGTGACACTTGTTGCAGGCATTGGGTGTTCCCAGCCTGTCGGAAAGATCGGGACGAGGAATCCTGATGCTGTGATCGCGCCTGGGGTCGACCACCATGTAGTTGCGTTCGGGCATGTGGCACTCCATGCAGCTGGCACCCTCATCTGCCGGATCATGGAAATGGTGGGAGCGACCCCCATAGGCCGGGGCCATATGGCAACGGTAGCAAAGGGCGTTCCCGTCGACATAGATCTTGCCGCTGTGTGGCTCATGGCAATCCTTGCAGTTCACACCTGCCATATACATTTTGCTCTGCAGGTAGGAGCCGTAGACATACACCTCATCCTGAATCTGGCCGTCGGCAAAGTAAAGCCCCTCCTCCAGCAATGAGGGCCAGTGCGTTTCGAGCAGCGATCCCCCGTGGAAGTAGTCTTCTGTAACAATGGCACGGCGGGAGTGACAACGGGCGCACATCTGAATCAGCTCGTCCGACGCGCGGGGAACGGACCGGCGGGCCGTGGTGGAGTCGGGGTCGAAAACCCAGGTGGCATTGTCTGTATCCTTCAGCCGCACCACCAGTCCCATGTCGGGGTAGATATCCGGACTGGATCCCTGCTCGACTCTCTCAGCCCATTCGACATGTACGGAACCCGGGCCGTGGCAAGCCTCACAGGAGACGTCGATCTCTGACCAGACTGTATGGTATGTCCTGGTTTCGTAATCGTAATTCTTTCTAAGGTTGGTAGAGTGGCATTCGGAACACATGTAGTTCCAGTTTTGCGTGGTGCGTGTCCAGAAGAGGATATCATCGTGTGTGATCCTTTCATCCGGATAAAGGTGAAACCACCGCTGTCCACCCTCCTCCTCCGGCCGGGTGTCCCAGGCGATCGGCAAACACTGGTAGGCACCACCGGGAAACTCGATCAGGTATTGTTGCAATGGTCTTATGCCGAAGGTATAGCTGATCTTGTAGTCCTGCATGACGCCACCCGGACCTTCGGTGTGGACATAGAAATCATCGCCGGCGCGGAAAAACCTGGAGGTAACACCATAGTTGGTGAAGAGCACATCGTTGAAATCGCCCAGCACCGTCTCCGGTGTTGCCGGGTCCATCGCCTCATCATGGTCTGAGTTCTGAAAAAGTTCATGCTCCATTTCATGGCAATCCCTACAGGCATCGCGACCCACATATTCCGCCTGCAGGCCGGAACGCTCCGACGCAGTGCCCGCGCGATCACCCCGGGAATTACTGTTACAGGTGAAGAGGGCCAGTGATCCGGTCAATACTGCTATTGAAATAATAAAAGATAGTCTGAATATCGTTCTCATCAATTTCCTTTATTTAAATCTTATATAATTTAACCGTAACTAAATCTTACATATTGACAAACAGTGACTTGTAGTTTCATATTGGTCATATTTCTGAAGGTGTTCGGTGAACCGAACCGGGGAAGACTTGGTTGTACCTTCTCTTAATGATGTGATGTTCGTAATTCCTGCTGCCAATCGATTTTCTCCCACATACATTTAATGATTCCAAATTTAGGGTTTTATGTGTGATATTTGCTTAAAATGACCTAATTCAAAAGGATTCTATATATTTTTATGCCACCTTAAGATGATCTAACAGTATACATCATGGAGCGCAGGGGGTTTGTCAGGAAAATTTCACTTACATTGGTATCAATTGCAGGTGTTATTCTCGGAATCAGTTTTCTGAAGCAGTTTACACACAAGCGGGCAGGGAGCAGCAAGCGGATCAAGGTAGGCAGGCTGTCTGATTTTCCCGTCGACACCTATACTTTTATCGGGGAGGCAAATGTTTTTATATACCGTGATCATGAAGCGGTGAGGGCCGTATCGGCGGTCTGTACGCACCTCGGTTGCACGATTCTCCGTACGATGGAAGGATTTGAATGTCCCTGTCACGGGTCGTGCTATTCAGACGATGGGGCTGTGATGTCCGGTCCTGCGCCACGCGCATTGTCATGGTACCGTGTTGAGAGATCCCCCGATGGGATGATCCTGGTCGACCTGGATGCTGTGACCGGGGCTGATGAAAGATTTTATATAACCTGATTTGTTTTGCATGGCTGATGTTCGAAGCACTATAGAGGAGCGTCCGGCGTCTGACAAGTACCGCCGGGAGCGGGTCAGGAGGGTCACACAGAATTTCTTTTTGCACATTCACGCAACCCGTGTGCACCCCTTCTCATTAATACCGACTTATACATTCGGACTGGGTATCATACTGGGTTTCCTGTTCCTGGTAATGATCGTCACCGGCGTACTGCTCATGCTTCATTATACACCCTCTGTTGAAGGGGCTTATCATTCAGTGAAAGATATTGTACATGTGGTGCCCGGGGGCCGGATTATCAGGAACATGCACAGGCTCGCCTCCAACGCCATGGTGATCGTGGTGCTGCTTCATCTGGTCAGGGTGTTCTACACCGGGTCATATCTCGGGGGAAGGAGTCTCAACTGGGTCATCGGTGTGGTGATGTTTGTGCTGGTCCTGCTGATGAGTTTCAGTGGATATCTTTTGCCGTGGGATCAGCTTTCTTACTGGGCGGTCACCATCGGATCGAATATTGCAGCCTCGGCCAGGGAGCTGACCGACCTGCTGGGGATCACCTCAGTGGTCGACGCAGGTGGATTTTTGCAGCGGTTGCTGATCGGTGGCGATACTGTGGGACAGGCTGCGCTGACAAGATTTTTCATGCTGCATGTAATTTTTCTGCCGGTGACATTGCTGGTGCTTACCGCTGTTCACTTTTGGCGGATCAGGAAGGACGGTGGGTTGAGCCGGCCTGCAAACGAGGAGGTGCAGAAGGCTGAAAAGCTCTATTCGTGGCCCGTAGTGATGTGGGCCGAGCTGGCCATACTGGTTTCGACGGTGGCCCTGCTGTTGTTTTTTTCCTTTTTTATTGAAGCACCGCTGTTGGAGCAGGCCAATCCTGCCCATCCCGAAAATCCGGCGAAGTCGCCCTGGTATTTCCTCGGAATCCAGGAGCTGGTCTCCTATTCGGCATTTGCAGGCGGACTGTTGATCCCGGTGCTCTTTCTCAGCTTTCTCTTTTCGGTTCCCTACAAGGACAGGGAAGAGCAGTATGTGGGTATTTGGTTCTCCGGGAAAGAGGGATTGCGGATCACCCTTCAATCGGTGGTAATTGCACTCGCCGTGGTGCTCTTACAGGTATTTGTGCTGGTAAGATTTGGCTGGCTGCGTGACTGGCTGCCGGGGATATCCCAGTGGTTCGTGATGCTGTTTAATCCGGCTACCATCACCGGTATCGTGGTGATATTATGGTCAATAAGGACAAGGAGGCGGACCGGATCAACACGGATGGCAGCCATCGCCCTGTTCACAGCAGCGATGGTGGCATTGATTATTTTTACGGTGATCGGGATATGGTTCAGGGTGGAGAACTGGGAATTTGGAATTGTATAAACATTGGTACATATTCAGGTGCATTACCTGGAATATTTTTAATGATAGAATGGCTGTAATTAAAAGAGAATAGTTGCAACTGAATGAGAATAGCTGCAGCTGAGAGAATATAGCCACAATTGAAAGAGTATAACTGTAATTGAAAGAGTATAACTGTAATTGAAAGAGTATAACTGTAATTGAAAGAGCGTAAACAGATAAAGGTATTTCAGTGGACCGTCGCGGTTGGATCATCGCTGCTGATCATCCTTCTGCTGGTGGCATGGTTCTCTTCCGGCCCAATGCAGGAGTGGAAAAAGGTGCAGCGCCAATATTTCGGCCTCACAAAGCAGCTGGCCGACTCGTTGGTCGGGGAGTCCGTTGCCTACACCAGGAGAGGGATCCATCAGTTTGAGAGTAGTGACCTCAGACGGATCGACAGGTGCGTAACCTGTCACATGGGCATGGAGAATCCGCATATGACAGGAGCACCCCAGCCCTTTGCCTCTCATTCCGGCGATCTGTTTACGCATCACCCGCCCGACAAGTATGGCTGTACCATTTGTCATGGCGGACAGGGACGTGCACTGAATGCCAGGGATGCACATGGCATCGACCGGGACACGCACTGGGAGCGGCCGTTGCTTTCCCAACCATACATACAGTCATCCTGCGGGAAATGTCACCTCTCCATATTCAGCGAACAGCAGCATTTTGACGGGGTTCCGGTTTTCCAGGAGGGACAGCGGATCTTCAACCGCGAGGGCTGCCTCGGTTGTCACAAGGCCCGCGGGGTAGGGGGGATCATTGGTCCCGATCTCACTGAGCAGGGAGAGAAGACCAGGCACGAATACAGTTTTCAGAATATTGAAACGGAACAGACCATCTCCAACTGGTTGAAGGAGCACTTCAG
>CAYOVC010000033.1:0-13948 GCA_964407305.1 uncultured Bacteroidaceae bacterium
TGGGTAAATCGGCTATTGCGGAAGGACTGGCACTCAGGATCATTCAGAGAAAAGTTTCACGGGTCCTGTTTGACAAACGGGTTGTAACACTCGACCTGGCTTCGATTGTGGCCGGGACTAAATACAGGGGACAGTTTGAGGAGCGCATGAAGGCGATTTTAAATGAACTGAATAAGAACTCGAATATTATCCTCTTTATCGATGAAATCCATACCATCGTTGGGGCCGGAGGTGCAACCGGCTCACTTGATGCGGCAAATATGCTCAAACCTGCCCTTGCACGTGGTGAAATACAATGTATCGGAGCCACAACGCTCGATGAATACAGGCAGCACATTGAAAAGGATGGTGCACTTGAAAGAAGGTTTCAGAAAGTAATGGTGGAAGCGACATCAGTGGAAGAGACCATCGATATACTGAACAATATCAAAGAGAGATATGAGGAGCACCACAATGTGATCTATACCGACGATGCCATCGTTGCCTGCGTAAAACTTACCCAGCGCTATATCAGCGACCGTCACCTGCCCGATAAGGCAATCGATGCCCTTGATGAGGCTGGTTCGCGTGTACACATATCCAATATTGTAGTTCCCGAGCGCATCGTTCAGCTCGAAGAGGAGATGGAGAAAACGAAACAGGAGAAGATACTGGCAGTAAAGAATCAGAATTTTGAAAAGGCTGCCAGCTTCCGCGACAAGGAGAAGGAGCTGCTTGAATTGCTTGATACAGAAAAAAGGAAATGGGAGAAGGAGCTGGCACTGAACAGGGAGACGGTTGATGAGGAGAAGGTGGCAGAAGTAGTAGCCATGATGACGGGTGTCCCGGTTCAGCGGATCGCCCAGGCAGAAGGAACCCGCTTGTTGCATATGGCTGAGGAATTGAAAGGCAGCGTAATCGGTCAGGATGAAGCCATCGCAAAGGTTGTAAAATCCATCCAGCGTAACCGGGCCGGACTGAAAGATCCGAATAAGCCGATTGGTACTTTTGTATTTCTGGGTCCGACGGGTGTGGGAAAAACGCAACTTGCAAAAGTGCTTGCCAAATACCTCTTCGAAACGGTCGATAACCTGATCAGGCTCGATATGAGCGAATATATGGAGAAATTCTCAGTTTCCAGGCTTATGGGAGCTCCTCCCGGATATGTCGGCTATGAGGAGGGTGGTCAGCTGACAGAAAAGGTCAGGCGCAAACCCTACGCGGTAGTGCTGCTTGATGAGATCGAAAAGGCCCACCCCGATATCTTCAATATCCTTCTCCAGGTTCTGGATGAGGGGCACCTAACAGACGGACTGGGTCGCAAAGTCGATTTCAGGAACACGATTTTGATCATGACTTCCAATATCGGAAGCCGGGAAATAAAAGACTTTGGTCAGGGTGTCGGTTTTGCGACCAAGGCCAAACAGAGCGCCGCAAATGAATATACAAAGGCTGTCATACAAAAGGCATTGAAAAGAGCCTTTGCGCCGGAATTTCTGAACCGCATTGATGATGTGGTCCTCTTTAATGCACTCACACGTGAAGATATTCACCAGATCATCGATATTGAGCTGCTGGGATTGTACGATCGTGTGAAAACACTGGGATATGAGATCAGTCTTTCGGATGAAGCCAAGGATTTTGTTCTTGAGAAGGGTTATGATATTCAGTTTGGAGCACGGCCGCTTAAAAGAGCGATTCAGAAATATCTTGAAGACCCCATGGCAGAGGCAATCATAAAAAGTTCTATCTCGGAGGGCGACACGCTCGTCGTCGATTTCGATAAGGAGAAGGAGGAGGTTACCGTTCAGATCAGTCATGTCGGTGCACTTCCGGAATCCGCGAAGAAACTTACAGAATCCAAAGATAAGGACCCTGAAAACAAGAAAAAGAAGGATTAATTGGGATCAAACCTGGCCGGTTACCTCTCCGTAAAGGTCAAATTCATCTGCCCCGGTGATCTGTACCCGGTAAAATTCCCCTGTTTTTAGAAATGATGTTTTGCTGATCAGAACTTCGTTGTCTACTTCGGGCGAATCATGTTCCGTTCGTCCTGTATAATATTGCTGTTCCTCCTGGTCAACCAGCACCTTCATGATTTGTCCGATCTTTTTCCTGTTGGTCTCAAGAGAGATCTGCTGCTGCAATTCCATGATCCTGTCTGCCCGCGTTTGCTTGACATCCGGCGGAACATCATCAGCAAATTTCGCTGCAGGGGTATCCTCTTCATGTGAATATGGAAACACACCCAACCGCTCGAACCTGAATGTTTTCAAAAAAGTGTAAAGCTCTTCAAACTCCTCTTCCGTTTCCCCCGGAAAGCCTGTCATTACCGTCGTCCTTACCGCCACAACGGGAACTTTTTCCCTGAGCAGATTGAGTAACGCTTCAAGTTTATTCCTGTTGTGTCCCCTGTTCATCGCTACCAGTATCCTGCTGTTAATATGCTGGATCGGTATATCAAGGTAATTACATATCTTCGGATCCGCTGCCATCAGATCAATGACCTCCTCAGGAAATCCGGTTGGATATGCGTAATGCATTCTTATCCAATCGATTTCATTTAAGGCACTGAGTCTCTTCAGCAGTTCGGGTAGCATTTTTTTTCCCTTCAGATCCAAACCGTAGCTGGTCAGGTCCTGTGCAATCAGGATGAGTTCCCTGGCACCTCCGGCTGCCAGGCTTCGTGCCTCTTCAAGCAGAGCCTCAACAGACCTCGAGCGTTGCGGTCCCCTGATACCGGGGATGGCACAGAAGGCACACTGACGGTTACAACCCTCTGAAACTTTCAGGAAAGCGTAATGTGTGGGTGTGGTGACAAACCGGTTATTGATCTGATTGTGGTAGTATTCGGAACCAATGGATTGGACAATCTCTTTGTGGTCCCAGACACCGAAAAAGTGATCGATCTCGGGTATTTCCAGCTTTAGGTCTGACATGTATCTTTCACTCAGACAGCCCATTACGATAAGTTTTTCGAGTCTGCCCGCTTTTTTTTCTGCAGCGTAATGCAAAATAGTTTCTATCGATTCCTCTTTGGCATCCAGAATGAAGCCACAGGTGTTAAGAATGATTACATCCGCCTCAATATCTTTCTTGTCATGAAAGACCTGGTGTCCGTTCGAGTGAAACTGGCGCAGGATATATTCCGAGTCAACCAGGTTCTTGGAACAACCCAGGGTTATGATGTTGATGATCATCCGAACAGTGTTTCCACAAATGCCGCACGATTAAAGATCTGAAGATCCTCCATCTTCTCCCCTATTCCGATATACTTCACGGGAATTTTGAACTGGTCGGAGATACCGAGAACGACACCGCCCTTTGCTGTTCCGTCGAGTTTGGTAAGGGCCAGTGCATTGACCTCCGTTGCGGCTGTAAACTGCCGGGCCTGTTCAAAGGCGTTCTGACCGGTGGATCCGTCGAGGATAAGCAGGATTTCATGGGGGGCATCAGGGATTACTTTTTGCATCACCCGCTTAATCTTTGTCAGCTCATTCATCAGGTTAACCTTGTTATGGAGCCTTCCTGCCGTATCAATGATTACAACATCGGCATTTTTCGTGACTGCGGAGGAGAGGGTGTCGTATGCTACTGAAGCCGGATCGGCACCCATGCCCTGGCTGATCAGTTCGACATCCACACGTTCTGCCCATATGCTGATCTGTTCCACGGCAGCGGCCCTGAAGGTGTCTGCTGCTCCCAGGATTACCTTTTTACCGGCCTGTTTGAAATGGTATGCTAATTTTCCAATGGTCGTGGTCTTTCCGACACCATTGACGCCAACAACCATAATCACATATGGTTTGTAGGGTAAAGGCGCATCGAAAGCGATGATCTCATCCTTTACATTCTCAGCCAGCATATCGACAATCTCATCCCGAAGGATCTTGTTTAACTCAGCGGTATTCATATACCTTTCATCTGAAACGCGTTCCTCAATGCGCTCAATAATCCTTATGGTGGTATTAACACCTACATCAGAGGTGATCAATGCCTCTTCAAGGTTGTCAAGTACCTCGTCATCTACCCGTGACTTTCCGATAACGGCCCTCGACAGCTTTTTGAATACACTTTCCCGCGTCTTCTCCAATCCCTTGTCGAGATCCTTCTTTTTCTCTGATGAAAACAGTCCCATGGTTTATACGGAATATGACCCCTTCATGCACATAGGGCCGATCAATACAGTTCATAAAATTAGAAAAAAAAAGCTTTCCGGTTAAAGAAAGCTCTCCTCTGTAATGCTATAAAAAAAGAAAATTACTTTTCAAAAAAATCTTTTATATGATCATTATGCACGACCATTTCATCGAACATATAAGCGCCGGATTTAGGTGATTTAACCATTTTTATACATTTGGTAAAAACCCTTCCTTCTCCTCTTTGTAATGATGCAACTACCTTCTTTGCCATGATATAAAGTTTTTATTTGATCTCTCTGTGTACTGTGACTTTCCTGAGAACCGGATTATACTTCTTTTGTTCCATCCTGTCAGGAGTATTTTTCCTGTTTTTTGTGGTAATATAACGCGATGTTCCAGGCATACCGCTGTCCTTATGCTCTGTGCACTCAAGAATTACCTGGATCCTGTTTCCTTTGCCTTTCTTAGCCATTTCTTAAAATAAATATGATTAATACGATGTAAGATAGCCTTTTTCCTTTGCCTCTTTAAGACAAGCATTCAGTCCGTTCTTACTGATCTTACGAATTCCCTGGGCTGAAACACGCAATGTGATGTAACGATCCTCTTCCGGAAGGAAAAACTTTTTATCGAACAAATTCGGATAGAACTTGCGCTTTGTTCTTCTCTTCGAGTGGGATACATTGTTTCCCGATATTGGTTTTTTTCCTGTAATCTGACAAACTCTAGCCATTTTCTTAACGATTTCTGTTCATTTTCACTAGCGAGGCGCAAAGTACGTGATTTTATTTCAAAAATTCAAACTTTTATTCTAAAAATATTTACAGTTATTAACAATGATAGTTACCGGATAAGAAACTGGGGATTACGGAAGTATACTGCATTGTCTGATTAAACACGGCCACTTTTGACGGTAGTATTTAATTCTTTTCTCCGGTCAGTATTCCTGCCACCAATTTTCTTAATAACCCGATGGTCATCATACTGGCCTGTTCAATGATCAGTTCACGGTGTCCGCCGAACCTGAACTCCCTGCTGTATACTCGCTCCTTCAGTGCGACTGCGATCCAGACCAGGCCAACAGGTTTGTCGGGCGTCCCGCCGTCCGGACCGGCAATTCCGGAGGTTGCCACTGCTGTCTCCGTGTTGAATTTTTCAATAGCTCCTTTTACCATTGCCTCGACCACCTCTTTGCTCACAGCACCGTGCTTTTCAATGAGTCGTGGATCGACATTCAGTCCATTTGATTTAACCTCGTTACTGTAGGCGATCATGGAACCTTTGAAATAGGCTGAACTGCCCGGAACCGAAGTAATCAGCCTGGCAATATTTCCACCGGTACAACTCTCTGCAGTCGACATCGTAAGGTTCTTCGACCTGAGCATTTCACCGATCGCCTCTTCAAGCAGTATATCGTCAAACCCGTAAATATGATCTGGGATTATCTCCTGCAATGCATGTATCTTTTCCTTCATCAGTTGATCAGCATTCTCTGTACATGATCCTATCGCTGTAAGTCGAAGCCTGACGATCCCCGGTCTTGGAAGGTAGGCCAGTTTCATGCAAGCGGGAAGTCCGTCCTCCCACTCCCCGATCATCTCTGCCAGGTAGGATTCAGGCACACTGTGTGTCATGATGGTTTTATGCACAAGTGCAGGTATTCCCATCTGGTCGGTCATGGCAGGTAAAAGTTGCTCCAGCAGCATGGGCTTCATCTCATATGGTACCCCGGGCATTGATACAACATGTGTGTTTTCATAGATGAACCACATTCCCGGTGCTGTTCCATGATTATTGATCAAAACCCTGCAATTGTCCGGAACCTCTGCCTGCTTCCGGTTAGAATCGATCATCGTGCGACCGCGTTTACTGAAAAACTCTTCGATTTTCGCCAGTATTTCCTTGTTAACAACAAGCTTTCCCCCGAAATATTGGGCCAGCACCTCCTTGGTCAGATCATCCTTCGTAGGTCCCAACCCACCTGTCATCAATATAAGATCAACTTTACCGATGAACCTGTCGAGCGTCCCGGTAATGTGCTCAGCTGTATCAGAAATACTTACCATTTCATATATGTGCACCCCCATCGAGGTGAGTTGTCGCGATATCCATACAGAGTTCGTATCGGTGATCTGTCCGATCAGAATCTCATCCCCTATTGTTACGATTGCTGCTTCCATGAATTATTACCATACTTTTATCATTCAACGTTGCTTTCTTCCTGCATTTTCCGTATGCGTTGCAATAACGGTGGATGTGAATAGTGAAAAAAGACGTAGAGCGGATGTGGTGTCAGGTTGCTGAGACTGTTTTTACTTAGTTTCTTCAATCCGCTGATCAGGGGTTCTGCACCGTATTGCTCAGCTGCATATGCATCCGCCTGGTATTCGTTCTTCCTGGAGAAGGTATTGGTAAAGATGCCGAGTAACAGGGAGAGCGGAGCGTAAAGAATCGTAAACGCTATCAACCCGATATGGAACGAGGCGGTCTCACCTCCGAGAGCCTGTGAAAGCTCAGGTACCGCAACAAAAAGAGAGAAAAGGTAGAGCATAATACCGGTTTGTACAATGCCCAGTAACATACCGGTCAGACTGTGTTTTTTCTTGTAATGTCCAATCTCATGCGCCAGCACGGCAACGATCTCGTCTGTTTCGAGATCATTGATCAGTGTATCGAAAAGGACAATCCTCTTTTTCGGTCCCAACCCGGTAAAATATGCATTGGCTTTGCTCGAGCGCTTTGAACCGTCAATTACATAAATATTTTTCAGGTCATACCCTACCTTACCGGCAAAAGTTTCGATGGCACTCCTCAGCTCACCCTCTTCCAGTGGAGTTTGCTTGTTAAACAACGGAACAATCAGGTTGGAGTAGAACATATTCATAACCAAAGAGAAGATGGTAATCGCACCCCATGCCAGCAGCCAGAAATATTTCCCGGTTACATTGTACAGCCAAGTGATTAACAGCAACAATCCGCCCCCGATGATGAGCATCAGGAGCCAGCCTTTGATCTTATCCAATACAAAAGTCCGTGGTGTTGTTTTGTTAAACCCGAATTTCTCCTCGATTTTAAAGGTGTCCCATAACTCAAATGGTATCGTAAGTATATCCGATGCCAGCATAAGTATTCCAAAGAATAGAAGTACCAGAAGGTAATATGAATCCGTTTGTTCAGCCAGGTACCTGTCAAGCAGACCGAAGATCCCAAAAAGAATAGCAGCAACCATTATAAGCAGGCTGAAGGTTCCTGTGTAAAATGAAAACCGGGTATTCTCCTTTTTATATAGCTGACTCTTTCTATACTCTTTTTCGTCATAAACATCCTTTAACTCAGGTGGAAGCTCAGTGACGGAATGGCGCAGGTTGATGGTATCGAGCCACCGTTCAAGAATGAAACTACCTGTTAGAATAAACAGAAACAACCCTAAAACAAATTCAACCATAAAAATAATTTTAAAATATGTACAAAAATAACACTTAGTAATGAATACGCATATTTGTGCGATTCTACTATCTCAATTGCTTTAACAGTCGCTCCTGTTGTTCAAGTCTGTTTTCAAGCTGTTGGTTATATTCTTTGATATACCTGTTTTCCCATAACTGAAGAGCCCTTTCAGCATATCTTCCTGCTATCTGCAGGTCATCCTGCAATTCATGGTATATCGCCAGGTTATGAAAGGCCCTGGCTGCAATTCTTTCCGATTCATGTTGCGTAAGTTCACTCCATATCTCCACCGCCTGTTCCCATTCTCCCCCGTCGGTATAACGGGCGGCCACCATGAGCCCTTGCTCTCCTCCCCTGAATACGACCCTTGATACACCTGTCCAGATGGGAATCTGCCTGAGGCCATACCTGAACCCCATCTCTACACTCCCCTCCCTGATCACCTTTGTCACACTCAGGTATTCCTCCCGGGGCATATCGGAATGATTGTAATAATAGAGTGTATCCACGCTGAGCAGCTCATCAAATGGAGATATACTGTCCTTCACATAGATCCGCCACAGAACCTCCATTTGAAGTCTGAATTCCTGCATGTACTCACCGATGGTAAAATCGTAGTAGCTATGTGACCTGGAGAGTCGGAGGTGATAGTATTCAAGGGATATCAGTGCGTCGAGTGACCTGTTGGCCATCAATCTCTCCCTGGTACTAAAATCGAGCACCTCCGACTGACCGGTAGTGTCAAGCCGTCGGGCCTCCAGTACCGGCAGCTCCTGCATAATACTGACCTCTGTAAGACCTATTCCCTCAAAAAAACCTTTTTGTATATTGTTGCTAACGATCGTATCAACGACCCTGATACTGAACGGATCTGTTAACCGGGGATTTATACTGGAGTATCTGTTATTTATCACCGGGGCCCGGTTCAGAAACCCTACCCTGCTGACATGTTCAGGATAGGTGACCGGAGCGGGTTCAAGTATTTCAAATTGAACGAAACTCTTTGACGCAAAGCAGCCCGACAATAAAACAGGTATGATCAGCAGGGTGCTATACCTGTATAGAGCCGGCATGCATATTTTGCATCCATTCGCTTTCGTCATTCATTTGCTATTTAACCAGAAATTAACTCATTCCCCCACAGACGGAGATCGTCTGTCCGGTAACATAAGAGGAGAGGTCGGATGCGAGGAAGAGACAGACATTTGCCACATCCTCAGGCACACCGCCCCTTCTCAGTGGGATGGTCTTTACCCATTGCTCCTTCACATCCTCCGGCAACTTGTCTGTCATATCGGTTATTATAAAACCAGGCGCTATGGCATTACAGCGGATATTTCTTGACCCCAGCTCCTTTGCAACAGACTTGGTAAAGCCGAGGATCCCTGCTTTAGAAGCTGAATAGTTGGATTGTCCGGCATTACCGTTCACCCCGACCACAGAACTCATATTGATAATTGAACCACTGCGTGCCTTTAACATATATTTCTGAACAGCCTTTGTAAAATTGAAAACGGATTTCAGGTTCACCTTGATTACCAGATCCCACATCTCCTCTTCCATTCTCATCAGGAGCGTATCCCTTGTTATGCCGGCATTGTTAACCAGAATATCGATCTTCCCAAAATCCTCAAAAACTGCATCAGCTGCTGCTTGTGCTGCCCCGAAATCGCTGGCATCGCTTGCATACCCCTTGCATTTAACGCCCAGGGCAGTAAGCTCCTTTTCCAGGCTGATCATATTGTCATCGCGGTTCAGGTCTGTAAATGCCACATCTGCTCCGGCTTTCGCATACTCTTCGGCGATCTTTCGGCCAATGCCTCTTGCAGCACCTGTTACAAGCGCCACCTTGCCTTTTAATAAATCCATTTTCTAAAGATATTTATTATTTGTTACCATGTATTGACTTAAAACAAGTGCCCGGAACTTTTGTTTATACAGTAACCTCCGGGTTAAACAATAATCACTCCTTTAAAACATCAAACATTCTTTTCCCGATTTCAGCTGGTGAAACAGCCACATGGATGCCACACTCTTCCATAATCTTCATCTTGGCTTGGGCCGTATCAGCGGTACCTCCGACAATCGCACCGGCATGGCCCATCCTGCGGCCCCTGGGAGCAGTCTGTCCTGCAATAAACCCCACCACCGGTTTTGTGCCGTGGACCCTGATCCACTCTGCTGCCTCCGCCTCCATCGATCCCCCGATCTCCCCGATCATAATGATCCCCTTTGTCTGCTCATCCTCCATCAGGAGCTTAACGGCATCTTTCGTTGTAGTTCCTATAACCGGATCTCCCCCGATACCGATACAGGTGGATTGACCCAATCCCATCTTTGTCACCTGGTCCACTGCCTCATAGGTCAGGGTACCCGATCTGGATACAATACCAACAACACCTTTCTGGTGAATAAATCCGGGCATGATTCCTACCTTTGCCTCTCCAGGTGTAATTACACCCGGACAATTCGGACCGACCAGAACCGTGTCCCTGTTCTCAAGATATGTCTTTACAGTGATCATGTCGCTCGTTGGTATACCTTCTGTGATACAAACCACCAGCTTCATCCCGGCATCCGCTGCCTCCATGATCGCATCCGCTGCAAAAGGCGGGGGAACGAAAAGTACCGATGTATCTGCACCGGTCGACCTTACGGCATCCCTGACCGTATCGAAAACCGGACGGTCAAGATGCACCTGACCGCTTTTTCCGGGTGTTACACCTCCGACAATCTGTGTGCCGTATTCTATCATTTGTTGTGCATGAAAGGTCCCTTCGCTGCCGGTAAATCCCTGAACGATCACCCTGGAGTCCTTATTTAACAGTACGCTCATAATATTTAACACTCTTCTGTATAAAACCTTTTTAAACGTTTTGCATCGCTGAACTATTTATCCCCGAAAATGTGCACATCTTCATGCTATTTACTGTACATCCTCTTTTCTACTAACAATTATCGCGATTATTTGCTGCGGTCTATATTTCCTTCATTTTTGAGTGTTTAAAAGTAGATAAGTTCAAACTTATTTCAAAATAAAAAGTCATTCGGAACGAAAAAGGAATTAAACGGCTGCATGCATGTTAAGACAAATTTTATGTAACTTGGAACAGTGGAAAAGATTCTTTACATCGGTATTTCACAGGCATTTTTTGCAGGTCTACTGATCGCAACCAAACAGCCGCGTACGAAGGCCAACCAGGTACTGGCTGCATGGTTTTTCCTGATATGTATTGAAATGATCATCGTACTTATCAACTCAAACCTGGTTGAATTGTACTCCATCAAGGTGCTTCCTTTTACCTATGGCCCCCTGATGCTCCTTTATGCAAGGATGATGACCCGTGAAGAACCTGCATTCAATATAAAATACCTCTGGCATTTTCTGCCGTTTTTGGTATTCTTTATCATTTCGATGGTCTTTTTGAATAAGCCGGTTATGGAAGGTACCAAGGGTTTCCTGATTACCGACCGCTTTATTTCGCTCAGGCTCATATACGGACTCTCATTCTTTATCTCTATTACAGCCTACAGTTTTGCAACATTTGTAGTCATTTACAAACATCAAAAAAACCTGAAATCAATTCTTAGCTTCTCATCTGCCCGGGTCACCCTGCGATGGCTCATCGGTTTATCGGTCACATTTTACGTGGGTTATGTCCTGATGTTTATTGTGGGTTTGATAGATATATTACTGGATTTCATGCCATTCGATCCATATGAGCTCTCCTTCCTTGGGCTGACGATATTTGCATTCCTTTTTGGTTATTTCGGGATCAGACAGCCGGGTATTTTCGAGGAAATTGTCAGTCATGAAACAAGAACCGAAGTGCCTGCGAGGGTTATAAGCCTGAAATACAGCCGTTCCGGACTTAAAAAAGAAGATATTGAAAAGATAAAAAATAAGATCCTTGATTATATGGAGCGGGAAAGGCCCTACCTGAACAGGGAACTCTCCATCAATGATCTATCCGAAGATTTGAAGACCTCCAGGCACTTCATTACAGAAGTGATCAATAACTATATGGGTAAAAATTTCTATACGCTCATCAACGAATACCGCATTGAAGAGGTGAAAAGGAGGTTGAATGATCCAAAATACAAAAATCTAACAATCCTGGCAATAGCTTATGATTCAGGATTTAACAGTAAATCTGCCTTTAACGGCATCTTTAAGGAGATGACCGGTAAAACGCCATCAGAGTACCTGAAAGAAAGTGCCGGAAATTAACTGTCCATCCCTCCGAAAAACTCCTGGTTTTTCTCTTCGATCTGCACCATTCTCTGTTCAAACCGCTTTAACAAGGCCTCAAACGCCAGTATCTCCTCCTCTGTCAGTTCATCGACCACTGTACCCTTCTTTACCTCATATTCGGCCCATTTCGCAGTGATGGGTGCAGCCTTCATGGCAAATTTAGCAGCCGCCTTGGTCAGCTTTAACTGCTCCCCTATTTTAAGATCCTCCCACTCTTTTCCCTCGAATCCTGAAAGATCACCAATCATCTCATCCATCAGGAGCGCGTATGAATCGACGACTTCACTCATCCCTTCAATATAGGTGACTATCTCCGGGTTGTCCTTCAACTCATCGGGAATAACCACCTCCAGTTTTCCAAGCCTGTTCTCGGCTTTTTTGGCGCTATCCCTGCCACCGCAGGAGACCATAGATACAGCTAATAGAATTACCACGAACAGGGAGATTGCATTTTTTAGACTTTTCATGTTCATTGAATTTAGGTTGGGTAAATAAAATTTCAAGATACTTAAATTTTATAAAACTACAACACCCCCGGGTTGCCGGGTCCGCGCCGCTCTGATTGTACCACTAATTTTGCCACATGGGGTTCAGTTCGCATGGTCCGGACGATTCGCAACGGTTTCCGGCATAGTTTTACGACAAATTCAATATTGAACCAGATGGTTAAAAGAGTTTTCAAAATCTTGCCGCTGTTACTCCTGCTTCCTGTATTACCAGGTTTTGGCCAGGGACTGTTTGAGCAGGCGCAACAAAGCAGTGATACAAAAAATAACGGCAACGACCTTCATGGATTTATCCGAACGGCCTTCTATGCCGCAACAGAAAGCGATAAGAACGGCATATACACGCAGAGTTTGTATAGCCATTTCGGGCTGAACGCCACAATAAAGGCAGGTACGTATGGTGCTGCTTATGCGGAGATTCGCGCCAGAACCGGTTTTGAATTTGATGAGCGGTTTTCTGCATTTGAGTTGCGGGAAGGATATGCCGATCTGTATATCGGACCGCTCGATATCCGCGCTGGTAAGCAGATTCTCTCATGGGGTGCCTCAAGCTTTATTAATCCGTCCGACCACTTTTCCCCGGATGACCCGACATTCCGGTCGCCTGAAAGGGATGACCAACGGATGGGTAACTGGGTCCTACGAACCAATATGCTGATAAGCGCTTCATCAATGCTACAGTTTATCTGGCTACCTGTTTACCAACCGTCTGTGCTGTTGATCAAGCCATTCGGGTTCCCCGGGTATGTCAACCTTAAAGATTTTAACAATTACACACCTGCCATCAGCGAAAGTAGTTTCGGATTCAAATATGATCTCAGAACAAGTTTGCTTGATATGGAACTCTCCTATTTTAACGGGTACAGGAAGAATCCTTCGGTAACAATGGACTCCCTCCGCCTGAACCTTGCGACGTTTGAACCTGAGGAACTGGTGCTTGGACAAATCCCCTACAAAATTCATTCGGCCGGTTTGAATATCACAGTACCGGTTGGCAGCTACCTGTTTCGGACAGAGGCCGGGTGGATGAAACCTTTGGATCAGGACAATAATGCGGTTACACCTTTCCCGGAGCTCTCCTATGTATTCGAAATTGAACAGTCGGGGTCCAATACAACACTCATCGCCGGCTATTATGGAAAGTACAACCTGGATTTTGAGCAATCTGAAAACGATTTCTCCCTGATCAGAGGGACAAACCCGGATCTGACCGGTCTGCTTCCCCCGGAAACTGCGCCGGAACCGGACGTGATTCAAGATGTAATTTCCGGTCAGATCGAAGGCTTTAACAGGCTATATAATTACCAGTTGGAGGAGTTTTATCATGCTGTATATGCCTCAGCAACTGTGTCGATGTTTCATGAACTGATCGATCTTGAATTTCCCGGGATGTACAATTTTACATCCGGTGAGCTGACACTCATGCCCGCGTTAAAATTCAATATCACCAACGGACTCTCATTCAAAGCAGGGACATACTTTCTTTCAGGAAAAGAGGAATCGTTGTTTGACATGATCGGTCCGGCACTGAATGCGGGCTATGTACTCCTGGATATAAAGTTTTAAGCTTATAAATCTGAAAATAGCATCTGAAATAATTTAAAAATCGTGAAAAGAAT
>CAYOVC010000034.1:0-13908 GCA_964407305.1 uncultured Bacteroidaceae bacterium
ACTTTTTCAGCAGGTCCATCTCCATTGTTTATGATCTGGAAATTTACGAAAAGCGTCCCGTTTTCTACTTCACTTAAATACACTCTTGCTTCAATATTTGGTAATTTGGGTTTTGAGAAGAATAGCACCGGAATAAGTGTAACTATTAGAGCAGCTACAAAGCCTACGGCAATGTTTATCTTTGCCTGCTTAGTGTCCACTTGAAGAAATAAGTACAAAGCAACAGCAAGTAGTAAAAGGAATATTGAACCGAATATTATTAAATTCTTTGTCATTCTGTTAGGTTTTTTCTCAAAGCTAAGAAATCTTTTCCCTTGATTCCTAAAAAATCCCCTGCCGATTTCTCAACAGTGGGTAGAAAACAAAATAAAACCAAACCTATACTTACAGAAGTCCGGGGTTCCCGAATTGCTCCATTAGCTTATTGGTGAACTGCTCACGGGAGACTCATTTCTTCCGCTAGGAGAGCAGCTTCGCAGTATCAGGGGTTATACATTGGACATTTCTCAGTTGAAGCAGCAAACAACCATCATATTGGGAATATGAATTCTGAGGAGATCTTCGAGTTAAATGATTCATTGTTCTAATGCGCTAGGAATTGTGCTAGGAATTAAGAAAAGAGGTGAAAATCCAGGAAAACCAAAAACAATAACTTATTGAAAATGAAAACAGGAGAAAACAGATAAACATCAGTATAACAATAAAATATCGTTCATAATCATGAGGTCGGGAGTTCAATTCTCCCTCTCGCTACACTGAAAATCAATGGGTTGCAATTTTTGCAGCCCTTTTGTTTTTTGAATTGTAACACGTTTCTAGCGCAATTGTATATTTTGGCTGGTATTTGTTGAGGTTTTATACAGCTTAAAACTTTGCAGCTATAAACACTCATTGAAACTTTTCATTAAAACCGCTCGCATAAAGTAATATATTTATTACCTTTGCATTAATGAAGTATAACGAACTTTTCAGGCTTCTTAAAAAGGATGGTTGGTTTGAGGTAAGGCGAAAAGGTAGTCACGTAATTATGCAGCACCCTGCGAAGCCAGAGCAATTAATCGTACCCAACCAATTCAGGTAAAGAGGTTAAGAAAGGTTTATTGACTGCCATACTGAAACAAGCGAACATAAAAACAGCAAAGCGATGAAAAAGCCTAAAATCAAAATAACAGTAACCAAAGAAGATACCGGGTATAGTGCCGATACTTTGGTAAACGGCAACTTTATTGCAACCGAAGCTGAAACCTTTGAGGAACTTAAAGTCAACGTTATGGAAGCCGTCAATCTTTCTTTTGAAGATAAGGGCTTTCTATATACCATTGAGGAAATACAATTTGAATACGACCTGGAAAGTTTCTTTGATTTTTACAAGGTTATCAATGCAAAAGCACTTTCTGAACGTATCGGAATGAATCAAAGTTTGTTGGCTCAATACATAAAAGGAATCAAAAAACCCTCTACGCACCAGACCAAACGTATTTTGCAAGGGGTTCAGCAAATAGGCAGGGAGCTTTCCGAAGTCAGGTTTTTACTTTAATATTTTGCTCTCTTTTCATGATACTGAGGTGTTGGTCCAATCAAATTTACACCAAAATCTGATCAAAAAAACCGGCAGGGAATACCTGCCGGCAAAAAATCTCTTCAAAAGGATGTTGGTGGTTTTTTAATTTTCATTTTTTTTGACTTAGTAAGTCCATTTCGTTTCATCATGCCCCACTCTTTTTTATTAAATATCTTATCGATATTCCCTTTAATATTCATTAACATAATCAGTGGATGGAATAATACAGGTTCAAGAAATGCTGTCAGAATAAGCTTCGCCACATCTCTCCTTTTCTCATATTTATGAAATGTTATTTCCTCGAAAAATATGGCCCAGACCGATAGTGAAACAGCGAAGAAATAGACAAAGCCTAACAATAAGAGAAAGAAAGGAACATTTAAACGACCAAGTATTGTAAGTATAATAAATACAACAATCCCTACAAATTCGACGATTGGAGCGAGCCATTCAAAGAAAAGCCAATAAGGGTAGCCAAAAATCCCTAATTTTCCGTATTTCGGATTTAAAAATATTTTACGATGTTTCCATAAAGTTTCCATGGTTCCCCGGGTCCACCTGCTTCTCTGTTTTGCCAAGGTCTTCAGATCAGCCGGAACCTCAGTCCAGCATAGCGGATCGGGGATATACTGAACGCGGTATTTCAGGTTTCGCTCAGCCATATATCGGCGAATTCTTACAACGATTTCCATATCTTCACCCACCGTTTTCGTGCTGTACCCTCCGGCTTTAACGAGGATTTCACGATCAAACATTCCAAGTGCTCCGGAGATTAGCATCAGTCCATCGATTTCACTCCACGCCATTCTTCCAAGCAGGAATGACCTGGTGTATTCCATCACCTGTGCCCGGGGGAGGAACTTTTCAGGCAGATGTATCGCCTTCACCTGTCCCCCGGAAATATCGCATGAATTAGCAATACGTATAACCCCTCCGGTTGCGACTACTTTTGCTTCCTTCTCTTCAAGGAATGGTTTTACCATTTTCAATAGTGCATCCTTCTCAACAATAGAATCGGCATCAATGGTAACTACAAGGTCATTTTTTGTGATGTTCAGACCGGCATTTAATGCATCTGACTTTCCCCCGTTGCGTTTATCAACAACCAGCAATTTCTTAAATGAGCGGTTGGTAGATTTATAAACACCCCGGATACGTTCACAAGGCAGCCTGTAATCGAAATAATAATTCACCTTTTCCAGGTCATAGGCTTCCTTCATCCTTTCAAATGTATCATCCGTACTTCCATCATTTACAACAATTATTTCAAGATTACGATAATACAGAGAAAGTAAAGTCCGGATATTTTCTACAATGTTCGAGCTTTCATTATAAGCCGGAGCAATAACAGAGATTGTTGGGACGATCGGACTGGTGATTATTGAGTTATAATCAACATAACTATTTTTTCTTAGATAGACCCTGAGCGCTATGGCAGAATAGATCATCAAAAACAGGTATGAAGTAAAAACCAAAGAGGTGATTATAAATACAGAACTCTCTGCCAATGCGCCGATTATGTTAAAAATTTCTTTCATTAATAAATTCTTCCGTCAAGCACATGACGAATAATAATCTTATAATTCTTATATTCCGATTTGGATTTCATAAGCTTTATCAGTCTTGCAATTCCTGGTTCATCTAAATTTTCCATGGCTTTCGTTGCTAAAATTTGCAACTGAACATCCTCTTCCATATCAAGCACCTCATTCAGAAATTCCAGGTACTTCTCATCCGGGATTTTTCCAAAAGCAACGAGGATTTCCGTCTTATTCTCATAGGATTCATTCGGATACATTGCTTTCAATGGTTCCAATGCCTTAACTTGTCCGAGCTCCCCACATGTCCGGATCGACTCTTTTCTTATTTCATCATCTTCATGCTGTAATAAATATATTACTCCGGGAAGTGCATCTACCTGTTTAAACTTCGCCACCATTTGCAAACTAAAATGTACAATTGTCAGGTTCTCCGATGTAAACCACTGTTTAAAATCCGGTACAGTCAGGTTATGCTGCATTAACAACTCGTGAATGTTAATCTGTTCCCAGACGGACAAAGGCTGTTCTAAAAAATCAAGAAACTCATAAGGGTTTTTGTCAGACAACCTTACCAAAACAATTTGGGCCTCCATTCGGAGAATCCTGTTTGATGAGTTTAAAAAATGAATAATCCGATCATTCGCCTCCCTGATATTCATAAACGAAAGTTCCCTGAATCCTTTTATATTTTTATGCCATTTTCTGCTGTATACCTTCTTCAGGGAATCTTTCTTCAGTCCCAGCTCAAGATATAAATCACGAAGTCTCATCTTCTCATTTCCCTGCATATTCACACCTAAATCAATGATCTGATTAATCAGGATCCGGCGATTAAAATCACTATTTGCAATCCTTGACAATTTCAGTTTTACCTCATTCTCCTTATCACTGGTAAAAAAATAATCAATCAGCAAACCCTGGTACTCCTCATTTAATTGGTTCTTTCTTCGGGCAATATCCTCCATGCGCCTGCGATTCAAAAGGATATATACAGTAAGTACCACCAAAGCTATAATCGAATAAGTGATAATGGTATAAAGGGCCAGGATGAAGGCAGGAGATTTTTCAAAAATCTGAAATATTCGTTCACTAACAGAAGATAAACTCGGATAATCTGAAATGAAAAGAAATGAATACTTAAGCATTGGACTCAATGAAGCAGGCACTTGTTCAAAACCAAGTCCATCACATGCCTCGTAGCAGAAATCCAATAAATTCCGACTGTGAACGAGAAACAATATTTTTAAAAATATAATCAACTCGTTATTTTATTTTATAAGAATACTTCATAAATCCATTGTACCTGTTTCTAAACAACGCTTCATTATATTGATCGTGAAGATAACCTGCTCCTATTTCAAAAACAGACCTTGAACCAAGCTGCCTGCTATAATAGAGCCGGAAAGACAAAGCATTTAGTCGTTGAAAATCAGATGCGATGGTAACAGGCTCATCAGGTGATGTTCCGTACCCGGCAGAAAATCCCAGATAATGTTCTTGATTTTCAAAATATCTCCTGGCAGAGAGATGGAACGCCGCTGATATTCCGTATTCTTTTTTAAAAAGGTAATTCTTTAACTCAAACCAGTAATTACCGGCATATTTTTCGATTCCAAATGCATAAAAAAGAAAATGCTGATTAAAATAGAAGTACCTTACCCCGGCAGAAACAGTCCATGCAGCGGGAAGACCCTGCCAATAATGTAAAATTGCCCTGTGTCGTGGAAGATATGTTCCGCTTCCAAACCCATAACCCAACAAAGCATAACTTGATTCTGTAAGATCAATATAGCCGTCCAGATTCACCTGCCCTGCAGATGTTGAAATAAACGGATTGTCTGGATCAATGGAATGACCAGCAGAAATATATGGCGATAATTTTACATACTCAAAAGGCAGCACTGCCCCGGCAGTTAGCTGATGCCAGCTTCTGTTATAAGGCTGTTCAAAATAATCAAAATTATACATGGCAAATACTTCAACAAAATCCCCTTCGCTATATATTTGATCAATAAGTTTTGAGGCCCTGACATGACCGGGCTCTTCAAGTAAAACTGCATCCAGCGCATTGAGTGCGTCTGGCTGTCTGCCCAGCTTATGCAGTGCAAGCGCGTTCAGGTATAAAAACTCAGTATCAGAAGGATAATGTTGCAGAGCTTCACTGGTGGCGTCAACTAATTTTTGCCATTCATTGCTCCAGTAATAGATATTACAAATTGCAGCATGCGCCTCCTTTAATGGGGGGTCATGAGGTAAAACCGGTGTAAGCAGGTTAACGGCCTGTTGATACTCCCCATCCCTTGCATAAAGTTGAGAGAGATAGATTACTACATCATAATAATTTGAATGCGTCTTAATAATCTCACGGCAAATTCGTATGGCCTCCTCCGATTCACCACTTTCAGATAGCCTTCGGGCATCGTCAAAGTATGACTCAGGATCTTGTGCGATTGTGTTCTTTTCCTGTGCAGATGAAATAAAATTGAGTGAAATCAGGGTAAGAACAAATATGTATCTCGTAAATATCATAAAATTAATCTTTTACCAATAAATTCCCGATTGTATCACTGAACGTTTTTAAATCAAATGGTTTTCCTATAAAAACATCAGCTCCAAGCTCCCGGGCCTGCGCCTCTGTTTCCTGAAAATGCATATTCGATAAAACCGCAATTGGATAGGTTCTCTGACATTTTTTACGTGCATATTCAATAATCTCAAAACCATTAACAGAGGGCATATTCAAATCCGTAATGATCATTGAAAGGTCTTCATTCTGAATATAATCAAATGATGCATCACCGGTACTGTCAATAAGCACCTCATACCCCATCTTCTCCAAAACTCTTTGAAGCAACATCAGGGTTGTCTTTTCATCCTCACAGATTAATATTTTTTTGTTCTCGCTCATTGTCATCAAAGATAGTGGTAAAATATGTTAATTAAGCATCTATCCAAAAAGTCAGATAGTTGCGTTGAAGATAAAATTAATCCAGCCAAAACCTATAAGCAGCTTTAAGTAGCCATGCTGTCTCAAAAAAAAAGCCGGTCGGTTATTCCGACCGGCAAAAAAGCTCATCGAAGGGAGTCAGGAGTTGATGCAGATCTAATCCTGGCAAGACGGATCAAGCTCCACAGGTTTGTTTTTACAGTCTGTCGCTAACGCACAAAGCCTGCCAATCCCGATCCGGGTCTGCCCAGCTCATATGCAATGTTTCCAAGCAGGCATGCCGTGTTGGTGCGGTGACCAATTTCTACCGGCGCTTCCGGGTCAACATGGTCCTTCACTGCTTTAACGAAATTGATACTAAAAAAGCAGTTCAGAAATCTGCTACACCCCGCTGAAACTGATCTTATCGATAACAACCGAGGGCATGCGCCATGAGGAGTCGGTATAGACATCGTTCCCGACGGCGATCAGATCCTTCCATATCTGAAGGTAATTCCCTGTAATATTCATTTCATAAACAGGATGTGCGAGTTCACCCTTCTCCACGAGGAAGCCTTCAATACCGTAGGAGAAGTCACCGGTGGAACCATTGCTGTTCCCCCCATTAAAACCGGTCACGTAGATGCCCCTGTCGATACCTGCCATCAATTCTTTAAAATCCCTGTCACCCGGCTTTAGAATCAGGTTGGTGGTTTCGCCGGAATTGGGTTCCATTTCCAGTTTTTTCCCGTAGTAGGTATCTATAAAATAGGCTTTAAGCACTCCCTTGTCGATCATATGCCTTTTCTGTGTTGCAACACCTTCACTGTCGAAATGCCGCGAACCGCGCCCTGAGATAATAAACGGGTCGTCGATGACATCGAACAGGTCTGATCCGATGCGCTCATCGATCATCTCAATTAAAAAGGAGTTTTTCTGATGAATAGAGTTGCCATTCATCGCGCTGATAACCGGTCCCATAAGCCGGCCCACCAGCCTGTTCTCCACGATCATGGGCATTGCTGCAGACTTCAGTTTCTTCTGACCGAGTCGTTCGAGCGCCTTCTGCAAGGCTTTTTCACCGACTCCTTTCTTTTCCAGCTCATCCTGAAAAATAGCAGATTCGAACCAGTAGCCCCTGGGTCGCGCCTCCCCATCCTTCACCGAGACAGAAGCGACCAGCGAATAGTAGGTGCTTTCTGAATCACCTTCAAATCCGTTGCTGCTCACCATTACGCGACCGCTGTATCCGTCGTAATAACTTCCGGTAGCGGAAACAATGCGGTCATCCTTCCCCAGCACCTCACTTTCCATGCCAAATGCGGCATCCACCTTTCCTTGCGGATCAACTTCCATGAATCCCTTATCCACCGTCTTCAGGTCCTTACCCCCTCCCTTGTAATAGCGGGAAGGATCCGGCAAAATTCTGAATTCATCCTCGGCAAGGTACCGCGTTCCCTTGATACCCTCACTGATAAACCGCTTCAGCTCCTCTTTATCACTCAGCCTGTTGGTCCTGATGGATGAATATTTATGATCAACATACAGGTCGATATACAGGCTTCCCTGGTTCTCTTCCTGCAGTTTTTCTATCTTACTTTCACGCACCTCCACCTGACTGGAGTTGCTGTCTGATATGTATACGCGGGCGTCGGAGGCACCATTCTCCAATGCAAACTCCATGGCCCATTTTGCTAACCTGTATTTTTCTTTTTTCGTCATTTCCTGAAGTTTTTAGGATTAGGCAATACCACCAACAGTTAATTTCTTCACAAGAACAGTAGGAATACCCATGGTAACCGGCACCGACTGTCCGCCTTTACCACACATTCCCGTTCCGTTATCAATTTTCTCATCACCTGCAGCCATGGTAATGTCAGCCAGCGCCTGGGGACCGTTTCCGATGATATTGATATCCTTGATCGGCATGGTCTTCCTGCCCTTCTCAATCAGGTAGCCCGATTTCACAAAGAAGGTAAAGTCGCCCGCGCCAATGTTCACCTGTCCGTTGAGGAAATTATCGACATACACGCCGTAGTCGACATTTTTTATGATCTCCTCCACTTCGTGTGGTCCATTTTCCATGTAGGTGATCCTCATCCTGGGAAGGGGGGAGTAGCGGAAGGATTGCCGGCGTCCGTTCCCGGTAGGATCCACGCCGTAGTGATTCGCGCTGATGCGGTCGTGAATATAACTGTTCAGCACCCCGTCCTTGACAAGATAAACCTTCTTTACATCATTTCCTTCGTCGTCGATATTCAGGGAGCCCCGGTTGTTCAGCATCGTTCCGTCCTCAACGATATTGATAAAATCCTTCGCAATGCTCTTGTTCATCTTATCGGAAAAGATCGACGTTCCCTTCCTGTTAAAATCGGCCTCGAAGGCATGTCCCATCGCCTCATGCAGCAGTATGCCCGAGTCACCTGCGCCCAGCACTACGGGCATCTCCCCGGCTTTCGGCTTTCCCGCGCCAAACAGAACATTGCAATTGTCGACCGCCTCCCGGGCCAGCTCATCGATCAGACCATCGGTGAGGAATTCAAATCCCGTTCTGAAGGACCTCGAAGCATACGCATTTTCAATTTTGCCTTCCTTCTCCATCACCACAACGCAGACCATCTCTCCCATCGGCCGGTAATCGTACGTAAGGAGTCCCTCGGAATTGTAAAACAGAACATACCCTGTTTGGTCACGCAGCACCACGGTGGCCTTAATCACCTTCTTGTCGAGCGCAAACAGGCGGTCGTTCAGCTTCTGCACAAACGGCACCTTCAGCTCGATGGAGGTATCTTCCCACTTTTCAGAGATGTCATAATAGTTTGGCGGCAGCTTTTCAGAAAACTCCTTTTTATTGAATATCGCGGGATCGCCTGCAATGCTGGCCGCGGTAGATGCTACCTTCTGCATATCTGCCAGGTTGGTATTCTCCGTGTAGGCATAGCCGGTCTGGTCGCCCTTGAGGGTACGCACGCCCACGCCGAAGTCGACGTTCGAGAAGGATTGATTCACCTTTTCATCGCGCAGCACCAGCTGGTTGGAGATCTTATGCTCGAAGAAGAGGTCGGCATAATCGCCGCCCTTCGACATGGCAGTAGCGATGACCTTTTGCAGATTCTGCGGGGTCACCTGAAAATGATCAAGGTATGCCTGGATATCGGGCGATATCCGCAGGTTGCTGCATGAGTTCAGCAGCGGGGGAAGCACCATCGCTCCGGCCGATGCAAATCCCATTGTCTTGAGAAATGTTCTTCTGTCCTGTATCATTATTGAATTGATTTGATTATGGTCCCTTCCCCTTGAATTAGGACGGTAAGTTCAACTAAACTATAAAAATACATATTTTTTCAAATCCTTTTATTGTTTGATAGTTGCTGTTTAGCATGTATCCCAGGAAAAGTAAAATTGTTCCTGTGTTTTTCGTTGGAGAAGCCTCCGGTAAAGTGATTTCCCCAAATGTATTTCTGATCAAAAAAAACCGGTCGGAATAACCGACCGGCAAAAAAGCTCATTTAAGGGAGTTAGGAGTTGATGCAGATCTAATCCTGTCAAGACGGATCAAGCTCCACAGGTTTGTTTTTACAATCTGTCGCTCACGCATAAAGCCTGCCAATTCCGATCCGGTTCTGTTAACTCCGATCAGAGCGTATAACCATCGTTGTACTCCCTTGTCAGATAAGCCGAAGCTTCAGCATCATTCTTAAACGTTTCGGTTTCAGGATCCCACTCAACGGGTCTGCCCAGCTCATATGCAATGTTTCCAAGCAGGCATGCCGTATTGGTGCGGTGACCAATTTCTACCGGTGCCTCAGGATCAACATGGTCCTTCACTGCTTTAACGAAATCGATATGGTGCGCGGCACGGGCCTCAAACGGTACGTCTGTCTCTTCAACAACAGGTTTGAGCGCTTCATCTGAAGCATTGAATATACCGCGGGAAACTTCGATCCATGCATCACTGCCCCAGAATTTCACTCCTTTCATTTCTCCGTCAATCGGTTTATGTTCCATTTCCAGTCCGTCCGCATAGATGTACTTCAGAAATTCATTGTCTTCATACCCTGCAGGAATGACCATGGATGGACCTGTAAGATCTTTTTCGACGCCCCACTGTGCAATATCAATCATATGGGCCCCCCAGTCGGTCATCAGTCCGCCGCCAACCTCCTTGAAGTAGCGCCATTCTGCCCAATAAGTTTCATTCTGGACGGGATTGAGACTGATAGGTGGGTTGAGCCTCTCATTGTAATGCACATATGGATTTGGACCGAGCCATTTTTCCCAGTTCAGATCAGAAGGCAACTCCTGCTCAGGAAGATCATAAGCAGGTGGGTGTGGATTGGGGCCCAGGAAAACATCAATCTTCTCAATGGTGCCAAGGTTGCCGCCGGATGCCATTTTTACGGCGTGACGGAAACCTTCGTCGGAACGTTGCTGACTACCTACCGCCAGGATCGCATCAGCAGAACGTACCGCTTTTACCAACTTCTGCCCCTCAGCAATAGTAAATGTTAGCGGTTTCTCCAGGTAAACATCTTTTCCTGCGCTGATTGCATCTGTCGCCATGTGGTAGTGCCAGTGATCGGGCGATACAATTACAACCGCATCAATATCCTTTCTCTCAAGCAACTTCCTGTAATCGGTATAGGTTTTTACATCTACATTCTCACCGATCTCATCATAATACGCCTTTGCCCTGGCGGCAAAACGCTCATTTTTTATTCCATATACATCAGAGCCTGCAACTACTTTTACCCCTTCTATCTTCATAAAACTGCCCATCAGGTACATGGTCTGTTGTCCCAGGCCAATAAAACCTATTCGTAAGGTGTCCGACGGTGCCTTTATCCCGCAACCAGGGATCAGTGTCAGGCCAGCTACACCGGCCAGTGTCGTGCCCAGAAACGCTCTCCTGGAGATGGTGTTTTTTTTACTCATTTGTTCAGGTTTTTTGTTAGTTTGTAATATAGTGCTTTTACGAAAAAGTGTTTATCAGCTTTAGCGGATTTGACCTTAATACCCTTTATTTTCGGCCCGGTAATTCTAAAAAATCAAAATTACCTAACAAAAATAGTTGAATATGTTTAACAAGCAAACAGAACCACCGGTGTTACGATTGTTTTTTGTAATCACTAGAATATTGACTGCGGACGCTGCAATATTGAATCTTTAGTCATTGTTGATATAATTTTGAACACTGCGGGGTATAATATATCAAAAAATGACATCTAAAATCAAAAATTGCTATAAAAAATAGTTTTTCACAAGCATTCTAAACGCTTCAACTTCAGATAGGGTCCTTTCTGCCGACCAGCCCAGTACAGGTGCGATCCGCTCACCAACCTCGCTGGCTATCTCACCACTGGCCCGGGCATTCAGGAACAGCGCCCTCAGCCTTCGGGCCAGCAAATCTTCCAGGTGTACCACCATCTCATTCCGGCAGATCCACTCAACTTCCGCCCAGGTATAGGGCAGGTCACGGTGGATCGCAACGCCCAACGCCGGTTCTTTGCTCACCAGCGCAGCGATCTCGCCGGCATGTTCACCATATTGGGAATAGTTGCCATTTTCCGGTTCATGCGTGCCGGAATTCAGGATCCGGAAGCTTTTCGTCTGACTCTCAGTGCGGCCCAGTAATCCCTGACCCACAGCCGTATCAATCATATCCTGTCCCATCTTCCTGTAGGTGGTCCACTTCCCGCCAATTACCGTAATCAGCTTACTGTCAGATACAATAATCTTGTGGTTCCGGCTGATCTCCTTCGTTTTAGAGCTCCCGTCCCTAGGTGCTGCCAATGGCCGCAATCCCGCGAAGACCGATAACACATCCCCGCGCTCCACCGGTCTCTCCAAATATTCTGTTGCCGTCTCCATGATAAACCGGATCTCCTCCTCCAGTGCCACCGGCTCCTCGCTGCTGCTTTCGATGGGCGTGTCGGTGGTGCCCACAACGAGGTGACCGTGCCACGGGACAGCAAACAGCACCCTGCCATCACTGGTCTTCGGAATCATCAGCGCATGGTCGCCCGGCAGAAACGATTTATCAAGTACCAGGTGAACGCCCTGACTCGGCCGGATCGTCTTTTTATGACCGGGCCGGTCCATCTTCATGATCTCATCCACCCATACACCAGTTGCATTGATCACAACCCCTGCCTTTACAATAAAATTTTCAATTCCTGATTTATCCTCCAGAGCATTTCCGGACGTTTCTTTATCTGCTTTTCCTTCATCTACATCTTTTTTGGCTTTTCCATACTCATCCTTTGAAGGAGTTTCTACTGCATTCTCTATTGCCTTACCTGCAGGTTCAGCAACATCCTTTCCGGTAACAGGTTTTCCTACAACATCCCTGAATACAACCCCTGAAACCCGGTCACCCTCCTTTTCCAGCGCCATCACCTCTGCATAGTTCAGTGCCAGTCCGCCATTCGCAAACAGCGCATGCAGCAAATCAACCGCCAGCCGCGAATCATCAAACTGTCCGTCGTGATACAACACCCCGCCACGCAACCCCTTCGGTGAGATCCCCGGCAACATCTCCAACACCGCCTTTCTGTTCAGGTGAACCGACTTGCCCAGACTGAATTTCCCGGCCAACAGATCATAAAGCTTCAGTCCTACCGTATAAAAAATCCCTTCCCACCACCGGTAGTTTGGAATAATAAACGGCTGGTCATGCACCAGGTGGGGTGCGTTCCGAACCAGGTAGCCCCGCTCCTTCAAAGCCTCACGCACCATCTTCAGGTCACCCTGTGCCATGTACCTCACGCCGCCATGAATCAGCTTCGTGCTCCGGCTGGAGGTTCCCTTCGTGAAATCATGTTTCTCGAGCAGAAGGGTCCTGTATCCCCGCAGCGCAGACTCCAACGCAGCACCGATTCCCGATGCACCGCCGCCGATAATAATTGCATCGAACCGGGAATTCTGCCGGATCTCATTTAATACAATATTTCTATCTACCATTTAATTGCAGGGTTTCTTATATTATTCTTGTTCGAGCCATAAAAGGGACCGCTTCACCGCTCTCTGCCAGTTTCGAAGCAGCTCCTGCCTGAAAGCCTCTTCAAACCCAGGCTCGTAACTCCTGTCAGCCACCCACTGCTCCTTCAGTTCCTCCGTTCCCCTCCAGAAACCGGAGGCCAGTCCGGCAAGATAGGCCGCTCCCAAAGCTGTGGTCTCCATCACGGCCGGACGGGTAACTTTCGTGTTCAGTATATCTGACTGAAACTGCATTAAAAAGTTATTGACTGAACCACCACCATCCACCCGCAGCTCACTGATCCGTTCCCCCGAGTCCTCCTGCATGGCCCGCACCACATCGGTCACCTGGTAAGCGATCCCCTCCAGTGCCGCCCGTACGATATGCTTTTTCCCCGTTCCCCTGGTAAGCCCAACGATCGTTCCCCGGGCAAACTGGTCCCAGTGCGGCGCCCCCAGTCCGGTGAGCGCCGGAACAAGATAGACCCCTCCATTGTCCTCCAGCGATGCGGCGATCTTCTCCGATTCGGCGGCTGAGCGGATCAGTCCCAGCTCGTCGCGCAGCCACTGAAGAATGGCTCCGGCAATAAAGATGCTTCCCTCCAGCGCATACGTGATCTTCCCGTCCAGCTTCCACGCCACCGTAGTGAGCAGGTTGGTCTTCGATGTTACCGGCTCCTCCCCGAGGTTCATCACCAGGAAGCAGCCTGTGCCGTAGGTGTTTTTCACCATCCCTGGTTCGAGGCAGAGCTGACCGAAAAGTGCTGCCTGCTGGTCGCCCGCCACGCCCATGATCGGCAGACTGAATCCCGTGGTGTCGCCCGATGTCTCTGCGAAAAGCCCCGACGAGCCCTTCACCTCAGGCAGCATCGAAGCCGGAATATTAAATAGCGCCAACAACT
>CAYOVC010000035.1:0-13833 GCA_964407305.1 uncultured Bacteroidaceae bacterium
CGGAGAAGGAGTGTGCCTGCAGCAATGGTATGGTGAAGAGCTACCTGAACAAGGTCTCTGGTCCGCTGCTCGACAGGATCGATATCCATATTGAAGTGGTACCGGTACCATTTAAGCAACTGTCGGAACTGCGCGATGCCGAACCCAGTGAGGTGATCCGAGAAAGGGTTATAAGAGGTGCAGCGGTGCAGGAGAAAAGATTTGCCGGCATCAAAGGGGTGTATGCCAATTCTCAGATGACCCCGGCGTTGCTCAGGAGATATTGCATTCTCGGGTCCGACAGTCAGGCGATACTGAAAAATGCCATGGAGAAGCTGGGGCTTTCGGCGAGGGCCTATGACCGGATTCTGAAGGTTTCACGAACAATCGCTGACCTGGAGGAGGCCAACTACATTGAGCCTTCACATGTGGCCGAAGCGGTGAACTACAGGAACCTCGACAGGGAGGGATGGGCCGGTTGATCGGGTATAAAAGAAAGTGTCCGGAAGTTGTTTAGCTTCCGGACACGATTCAATCGAATTATAAAATTCTATCTCTGACTGCTTGCTTAATTCTGGTCATCTATATCACCATCGTTGTTGCCGGAAAATGTATTACCGCTTTCAGTAAGTGCAGCGCCCGACTGAACAATAATTCCGGCACCATCACTGTTGCTGACAGTGCAGTTAGTAATTGTTAACCTTGCATTGGTAAAGCCTTCAAGCGCGATGTTGGCGATATTGTCGCTGCTGATAAGGCTTGAACTGCCTCCATTGGTAATAATCGCATGATCAAAAACATTGGATGTTGACGGACTGTCGACATAAATGCCTCGCCAGGATCCCTTTATTCCTGAAATACCGTCGATAGTCACCGGATTACCGGCCGATCCTGACAGGGCAAGCGAACCTTCCGACTTGATCCATATTCTGCTGTTATCGCTCATCAGCAATTTGACCCCTTCAGAGATGGTGGTGTTTGCCTGAATTTCTACATTATTGTTCAGAACATGATAGGGAATATCGCTTCCCGGAGCAGATATGGTACCACTCTCAGAGAAGGTGATATTGTTTAAATTGGAGGCAAGAGCGATAAATTGCTCACCATTACCTGTATAGGTCGAGTTGCCGTCAATTTTATATATTGCACTGCCGGTCATCCGAACAGGAGCAAGTGTATTGTTTTCAAAGTGGTTGTTTGAAAAATTATCAACCCTTCCCCCTGAGGTCATGACAAAGCCGTAGCCATCGCTTTCAGCAATGGTGCTGTTTGTGAAGCTGATCCGGGAGTCTTCATTGCCCTTGACATATATGCCTGTTTTATAGTCGCGCGTATCGGAACTTCCGGTGTGCCATATCTGTACATAATCAAATTGGTTGCTGGTGCTTACTGATTCCACAGCGATGGATTTCCATGCCCCTTTTAGCTTGTTGGTGCCTCTGAATATGATGTTATTGTCTGTAGTCCCTAAAGCCTTTAAGAAAGCACCAGCACCTCCACTGATGTTAATGTGCAATCCGTCGTCAACCTCCACAATCACTCCCGGGTCAATGGTAAGCCCACTGTTTATAGTCAGACCCCGATCATCTTCGACGACGTAATCGGGAATGTCGGTTTCGGAAAAGAGATCTGCCAATGTGGTATTTTCAGAAATGTATCTTGGAAGCACACCAATAATCTTTATGTCGACTGTGTCCGATCCAGATACACCATCTGCATTGGTTGCAGTAACAGCGATAGAGTATAAACCCGGGTGACCAGGGGTAAGTGAGCCGGTATTGTCCATTCCTGCGGCGATACTGCCGGCACCTCCTGTTGGCTGAACGAGGATCTCCCAGTCGAATGTAATCATATCCGTGCTCATCTCCGTAAGTGAGGCAGTAAGTTGAACTATTTCAGATTGCCTTGCAATGATATCGTTGCCCAGATCAACCAGAGGAGCATCACCGGTTCCTGCAGGATCTTTTTCACACGCAATCAGCAGAAAGACAAGCGATACAGGTATTGTTGCTTTTAAACGGGAAATAATATTGGTTTTCATCATCTTTTGGGTTTGTTTATGGATAAATATTTCATTTGAACAATCAAAAAAAGAAAAAAGGATCCGAAAATCCTAAAAAAGAAGTCCCGTAAATGTACTATTTTTGACAAACCGGGTATATGATTAGGTATTGATGAACATTTTGCCGGTAAAACGTTTATAATTTACAGAAAAACCATATGAACTAAGTAATGGATAAAACAAGTAAAACGAATCAATGTATAGCAGAGCAGGTGCGTCACCTGAACGGATCAACCTATATCTTACATTTTTCAGGGGACGGGATGGATTTTAGGCCCGGTCAGTATATAAAGTTGGGATTATTGGAATCCGGTGAGTCAAAAGAATATTCGATTTACAGCAGTCCGGGTAGCTCCTCTATTGAGGTACTCGTTAAAGAAGTTGATGATGGAAAGGTGAGTCAGCAACTTGGAAAGGTGAGGCCCGGAGATGAATTAAGTGTCGAGGGACCCTATGGATCATTCCTTACTGGGGCAAAACCAAAACAGGGAGAGAAACTTCTCTTTATCGCCTCCGGCACGGGAATCGCTCCATTTCACAGTTTTATCCTCTCTCACCCGGAGGCGGATTACCGGCTGATTCATGGAATAAGAGATATCAACGAGGCATACGAAAGGGAGCATTATGAAGAGAGGCGTTACTTTTCCTGTACCTCCAGGGGGAACAAAGGGGATTTCAACGGCCGAATCACCGATTACCTCTTGACCAACACAGAAGAAAAGGCCGATAAAGTCTATCTTTGCGGTAACAGCAGCATGATCTATGATGCCATGGATATTCTCAGGGCGCAGGGATACAGGCATGATCAATTATTTACTGAGGTTTACTTTTAGTTTTTTGTGGTTGGTGGGAGCGAGTCACCGGTGGAAAGAGTGAGAATAGAAACTAAATAATCAATTGTCTGTAAATTATTAACATTTTGATTGTGATGCAACAAGTTACCATTAGTCTGAGTAATTTTTTTATTACCGTATATTAAATATTTAAGTGAAGGATTAATATAGATGAGGGTCCTGAAAAAAGTTTCATTCAAAACGTTGGGTTGCCGGTTGAACCAGTTTGAGACCGATGCGCTGGTCACCGGTTTTCATAATGCCGGATACCAGGTGGTCGATTTCGGTGAAGATGCGGACGTAACGGTGATCAATACCTGTACTGTTACCAATCAGAGCGACCATAAATCGCGTCATATCATTCGCCATGCAGCAGCCAGGAACAGGAATGCACTTGTCGTTGTGACCGGCTGTATGGCCGATAATTATAAGGAGAAGCTGGAAAGCCAGGAGCAGATTACCTATGTCGTTGATAACGACCATAAGAATAGTATCGTAGAGCTGGTTGACAGCCATTTTTCGGGGGAGATGATCCATCCCGACAAGCTGCCGGGAAACAGGTTTGGTTTTGACACGGTACAGAAGAGTTTGCATACAAGGACATCGGTAAAAATTCAGGATGGATGCGATAACTTCTGTACTTTCTGTATTATTCCAACAGTGAGGGGAAGGGCATTGAGCAGGCCGCTGAACGATATCCTGGATAATGTCAGGCGGGTTGTTGACAACGGCTTTAAAGAGGTGGTGATCACTGGTGTAAATATCGGCAGGTATGATCACAATGGGGTGACATTTGAGAACGTCATTGAGCAGGTGCTGGAGCTGCCCGGCGACTTCAGGGTGAGGATCTCCTCACTGGAACCTGACGGGTTCAGTGACCATTTTCACCAGTTGTTTAGTCACCCAAAACTTGCACCTCACCTGCACCTTTGCCTGCAAAGCGGTTCTGAACAGGTACTTCTGAAAATGCGGCGGATGTATACCGCACAGTACTTTATGGAGACGATCAAAAGGTTCAGAGATGCGATCCCCGGGTTTAATTTTTCTACAGATGTTATTGTTGGCTTTCCTGGGGAGAGCGACGGGGATTTCCGGCAGACCGTTGATTTTGTGCAGAGGGCAAGATTTTCACATGTGCATACATTTCGCTATTCCAGAAGGACGGGGACGCGGGCCGACAGGATGAATGAGCAGGTGCCGGGAGAGATAATGGCAGCGCGCAGTGAAGTGATTCGCAAGGTGTCGGAAAAGATGCGGTTGGATTATATGCGGGCCATGGTTGGACAGCAGCAGCGGGTATTAATTGAAAAGGTTGATGATAATCTGGTTGCCACAGGATATGGCGAGCACTACCTGCCAGTTCGTTTCAGGGTTGAGGAGCCAACCACGAACCGTTTTGTTGATGTAGTGATAAGCGATATTCAGTCCGGTGATGAGCCGGTGATGATAGCAGAAATAATATAGGAGGAGGTTCTTCAGACCATGCGCGATTGTTCTCCTTTTCCGCACCCGCATCCTCCGCTGCAACAAGCCATAACTATATTAATTTAGACTAATTAAAAGATAATGTAAAAATAGAACATTATATCTGTAAAATCAAAATCAATTATAGCTTATCAGCGATGTGCCTGCAGTTTTCGGGATATGGGAAAAAATAATCATTTCGCAAAGATAATAACTGTGGGCAAATCCAATTTATTTAGATTCTATGCACAAAATTTTTAACTTTGTGCCTTCGAAAAAACCAATTTGCTCTTTATTAGTCAGTTAATACAATGGATTAACAAATAGTGAAAAATTGTTTTTTAACTAAACCTTATTGAATTATGAATGACATTTATGAATTGTTCTGGATAGTGCCACTGGCAGCAGTGATGGCACTGGTTTTTGCCTACCTCTTCTTCAAAAGCATGATGAAGAGTTCGGAAGGTACCCCGAGAATGATTGAGATTGCCCAGTATGTCAGGGAAGGAGCTATGGCATACATCAGAAGGCAGTACCGGGTTGTTGCCCTTGTTTTTCTTGTGATGGTGATCCTGTTGGGTGTTATGGCCTACTTTGGCATTCAGAACCCCTTTGTGCCGCTGGCCTTTTTAACCGGAGGTTTCTTTTCCGGTTTATGTGGTTTTCTTGGGATGAAAACGGCTACTTTTGCTTCTGCCCGTACGGCCCATGGTGCTTCTGAATCCCTGAACAAGGGTTTGAAAGTAGCTTTCAGAAGTGGTGCCGTAATGGGGCTTGTTGTAGTTGGTTTTGCACTGCTCGACATTGCCGGTTGGTTCTACCTGCTAGACAAGTTGATCTTTACACCCGACAACATGGAAAATGGAGCAAGGTTCCTTGGTCTTACTTTTGTACATGCCGGTACCAGTGAGCATCAGAAGCTGGTTGAGATCACGGTTACCATGCTTACATTCGGAATGGGTGCTTCAACGCAGGCGCTTTTTGCACGTGTAGGTGGCGGTATCTACACAAAGGCTGCAGATGTTGGCGCCGACCTCGTAGGTAAGGTTGAGGCAGGTATTCCTGAAGATGATCCGAGAAATCCAGCGACGATCGCAGATAATGTGGGCGACAATGTCGGTGATGTTGCAGGGATGGGTGCAGACCTGTATGAATCCTATGCAGGATCTATTCTCGCTACTGCAGCTTTAGGCGCGGCAGTGCCCTTGATCGGGAGTTATTCAGGTATTACCCAGCAAACAGCAGTACTTGCGCCGATGATGGTTGCTGCGATAGGTATTATTCTTTCGATTGCGGGGATCTTTTTAGTTCGCGCCAAAGAGTCTGCCACACAGAAGAACCTCTTGAACGCATTGCTTCTTGGTACAGGAGGAAGTTCAGTATTTATCCTTATCGCGATCGCATTGATGGCAGCAGGAGGCTGGATCACATGGGGAATATTTGGTTCCGTGGTTGCCGGTCTTATCGCCGGAGTGGTGATTGGTCAGGGTACAGAGTATTTTACATCGGATGAGTACAAACCCACCAAGGGGATCGCTGCTCAGACGAAGGGTGGAACTGCCACAACCATTATTGATGGGCTTGCGGTAGGAATGGTTTCAACCTGGATCCCGGTTGTGACCATCGTTGTCGGTATCATTGCCGCTTATGGTTTCGCAGGTGGATTCACCAATTTTGCACATGGTGTATATGGCATCGGATTTGCGGCGGTAGGGATGCTTTCTACACTCGGGATAACCCTGGCCACAGATGCATTTGGACCCATTGCCGACAATGCAGGTGGGAATGCGGAGATGTCAGAGCTACCTCCTGAAGTTCGTGAGCGTACAGATGCACTGGATATGCTAGGTAATACTACAGCTGCAACCGGTAAAGGTTTTGCGATCGGCTCAGCGGCTCTTACAGCAATGGCGCTCCTTGCAGCCTACATGGAAGAGGTTAGGCTCTGGCTGGGCAAGATGGCGGATAGGGCAATTGATGGTGTTTTTACGGTTGGAGAGACAGTTTTCTACAGGGGTGATGTTATTCCCACTGTGGAAGCAGGTCAGCTGGCCGTTCAACTCCAGTCAGCCAGAATTGAAGATTTTGTAAATGCCTACAACCTCTCACTATTCAATCCAATGTTGCTTGGAGGAATCTTCATTGGGGCGATGATGGCATTTGTGTTCAGTGCCCTTACCATGAAAGCTGTTGGTCGTGCAGCCGGAGCGATGGTTGATGAGGTCAGGCGCCAGTTCAAGGAGATGCCTGGAATTATGAAGGGAGAGCAGGTTCCTGAATATGCAAAGTGTGTTGCAATTTCGACCAAGGGGGCGCAGCGTGAGATGATCCTTCCCTCAATGATCGCGATTATCGTACCAATCCTTATTGGTGTGATACTTGGGGTTGCGGGAGTTGTCGGACTGCTGGTGGGCGGACTTACAGCAGGTTTTACACTGGCCATCTTTATGAACAATGCCGGTGGCGCCTGGGACAATGCCAAGAAGTTCATTGAGAAGGGCAACCATGGCGGTAAGAACAGTGAATCTCACAAATCAGCGGTAGTTGGTGACACTGTTGGTGATCCTTTCAAGGATACTTCAGGTCCGTCATTGAATATTTTGATTAAACTGATGACAATGGTATCTGTGGTTATGTCAGGTCTTACCGTGGCATTCAGTATTTTCTAAACAGCATAATTTCTCGGGGGTGCAGGGAGAAGTAAGAGTTCTCCCGGGATTTTGGACAACAGCTGTTCATTTATTTTAAAAGCCGGTTCAGTGATGGACCGGCTTTTTTCTGTGCGCCCGGCATGGAGGTTTGAGGCTATTTGGAAGCTGCTTCCGGAAACATTGATGGGCCTGACAACAGGGAGATGCTCTCAAATTATTTATTCAGAGGGTTTCCACGGGGCTGGTTGAAACTTTTCAAGCCTGAACTCTTCACCGTCGAATATTCCGTAAGTAAAGTGACTGATCCAGTCGCCCAGGCAGATGGCTCTTTTCCCGGGGGCGACCTCCACGTTGTAAGGCAGGTGCCGGTGTCCGAAGAGGAAAAAGTCAATATTGGGATACTGCTCCAGGAGTTTCCTTGCATGGAGCACCTGTTCCTCATCATCATCGCCCTTGTAGGGATGAATCATCTCTTTGGAGTATCTGCTTTTCTTCGACCACCATTGGGCAAAAGCGGTTGCTCCGTTTGGATGCAGCCTGGCAAAGCACCATTGCAGGAACCTGTTCCTGAAAACAGATTTCAATACCAGGTACCCCTTGTCCTTGCTTGTCAGCCCGTCGCCATGAGCGAGATAAAAATTTTTATTCCCGATCATTTTTATGACGGGGTCGTGGTGAATTTCAGCGCCGGTTTCCAGGGGTAGATAGTCTGACATCCACACATCGTGATTTCCTGAGAATATATGAATATTCACTCCACTGTCGCTCAGGGCCGCCAGGGCTCCGAGGAAGCGTGTAAATCCTTTTGGTACAACTTTTTTGTATTCGAACCAGTAATCGAACAGATCGCCCAGCAGCCAGAGTTCGCGCATATCGGGAGCTGAGTTACTCAGCCATTCGACGATCATTCTTTCCCGTTTCCGGCTCTCCTCCTGTGGATACATTCCCAGGTGAAAATCTGATGCAAAATAACTATTTTGTCCGGTTACAGGCATACCCTTTACTGTCTACAGGAGATTATCAAGATGTGTTGCAAGTGCGTTGCCGGCGATATTTCTGGCAACGATATTGCCCTCCCTGTCAATTAAAAAGTTAGAAGGCAGGGATGTTACATTATAGACCGAGGTCGCGTAGGAATAGGGGTAGGTTAATTCACAAACGTCGATCCATGGATACTCCTCAAAATAGATTGTTTTTTTCCACTTGCTCCGGTCGCTGTCGAGCGACACCGAGTAAATCTCAAATCCTTTTGAATGGTACTGATCGTAAATGGTTTTCAGCCGATGGTTAGCCTTCCTGCTATCGTCGTTCCAGGAGGCCCAGAAGTTAAGCAGGACCACCTTTCCAACAAGGGATCCAAGGCGTATCTCTTTCGCCTCTGAATTTTCAATGTTCAGGTCGATCATTCCGGCTTCGCTGATATTGTGTCGGGATAGTTCTGAAAGGGCAAGCAGGTTGTTGTATTCCCGCATTCTTTGTTCAACGTCTGCAGTCAGTGATGAGGAGAGTGTGGAGCCCGGATACTTCACTTTCACAGAATCGGCAACAATTTTAAAGTATTGCAGGTCCTTCAGATCATTGAAGATATAGATATCATCTGCAACCCGCTGGTAGAGGGCATATACACTGGAAAGAGATCCAAGGTTTTCCACTACGAAACGGATATTGTTTCGCTTCTGTTCGTCAAATATTTTTTGATATGAGGCAATCAGGTTTTCTGCTTCCGCTCCTTCCTGGTCCTCGAGAGCGTTCAGTGCTTCGGAGATTGAGTCGAGTCTGATTTTGGTTCTGTTCACGGCCCCAACCAGCTGCCTGATCTTTTCGGATTCATCGGAACCCTCAACGGTATAACCGGTTCTGAAGGATTGTCCGGGAATCTCCAGCCGGATCTCATCATCCGGGAAAGCCAGCAGGTTGATGTACTGGTCCCGGGTATTTCTGATGAGGATCAGTTCCGGATGGTCGAGCTTAAGGCTGAACCGGAACGATCCGTTTTTTTTGATTTTTACAGAATCGATCAACTGTGTTTCAGCAATATTCAGTCGTTCAACATAAAGGTTTTCGCCCGTTCCGGCTGGATAGGACCCATGAATCCTGATATTGGTGGTATCCCGACAGGAGGAGTACAATAGGAAGGTGAGAATTATCACCCAGGCAGCTCTTTTTATCAACATAGATCATGTATTATGAGGTTGCTTTTACTTATTTCAGATATTTTTGCAGTGTGCGTACCAAATCATCCCCAAAGATATCCGTTTCAATGACCACTCCATGCGGATCGATAAGAAAATTGGCAGGAATTCTTTCAATTCCGTAAAGACTGATGATCACCGATTCCCAGCGGTTCAGATCGCTGACATGGTACCATCCGGAGTATTGTGTATTGATCGCAGCGTTCCACCTGCTCCTATCGTTATCAATAGAGGCCTGTACGATCACAAAATTCTTTTGGCCAAATTGATGGTAACTTTGTTTAAGGTACCTGTTCTCTTCTACGGAAGGCTTGCTCCATGATGCCCATACCTGCAGAAGCACAAAGTTTCCCCTTAGCTCAGAGAGGGTTAGAATTTCATTGTCAGCTGTCTCCATTGCGAGGTCAGGGGCTTTGTCGCCTATTTTCAGTATGGGACTTTGCTTTTCTCCGAGCTGTTGCAAGGCCGCTGCGAGTTGATTATGAAGGGATCTGACAGCTTCATTTTCCGGAAATCTGCTATAGAGTGCCGAATCGACGAACTGGTAAATATCCAGGTCCACAGCCGGGTCAAATACAGGTAATGCTGGTCCGAACTGGTTATACAATGCGATCAGTGTAGCGGGAGAATGGGGATACCTTTTTATAAAATTACGGGAATATTGATTAAATGCCAATGCCAATGAGTCAAACTTTTCATTTAGCAGCTGTTTCTTTCTGCTGAAACCGGCTTCCCCGGCTATATTTTCCGATATCACAGAGATATCGTGAAGCTGATCAAGTGTTTTCTTATGTGCCTCTGCAAGTTCCCTTACCTGATCGGATGCTTCAGACCCTTCAATTGTGTATGGATATATGCTATCGGCGCTGCCTGTAATCCTGATCCTGTCGCCCGGTTTTGCGATCAGCGTTACATATCCGTTTTCGGTATACTTCAGGGAGTAATAGTTGATGCCATCTCCCTTATAAGAGAAGCTGAATTTTCCTTGTTTGTCGCAGCGGGTTGAGTCAATGGGAATAAAAGCCGAAACACCCATCTGGTCGAGTGTAACGAGGCTTCCTTCGCCATCCCGTAGTTCACCTTCAATAACGATCACCTCCCTTTCGGGAGTTACCTCCCTTTCGGCGTTATTGCCTGAACAACCGGCCAACAGTAAGATCAACAGATATGTTATTATCATTCTCGACATCACCTCCCCTTCCGGTTGCGAATTTACCATTTTAATTTCAATCTGGTTGGGTACTCAATTATTAACGGGAGACTCTTGCAAAGTATTACCCTTGAATTGTTGTTAATAAAAAATTAATCTTGTAACTTAACATGTGTATCAGTTCTAATGAAATTTTAGTTTTATCTTTGTACGACAATAAAATACGTCTGTATGACTTTCTTGAAATTTGATAAGGCAGAGCTTGTGAACCTGGAGTATTCACTGGCGCGGGAGGCCTTGAGATCCAATCGCGCAGGGTCTTTTGCATCCACCACGATCTCCGGTTGTAATACCAGGAAATATCATGGCTTGCTTATTTGTCCGGTGGAACACCTTGACGGAGAGAACCATGTATTGTTATCATCACTTGATCTGACAGTGATTCAGCATCAAAAGGATTTCAACCTCGGTATACATAAATATGAGGGGGACCTGTATCTGCCGCGCGGGCACAAATACATACGTGATTATGATGCTGAGAAGGGATCAAAGATGACCTACCGTGTGGGAGGTGTGGTATTGACAAGGGAGTCGATGCTGGTTCAGAAGAGAGATCAGGTACTGATAAAAATTACACTTGAGGATGCCCATTCCGAGACATGGCTCCGGTTCCGTCCTTTTCTTGCCTTCAGGAACATCCATAAATTAAGCAAGGCGAACCTCTATGTGAACAGGCAATATACGCAGGTGGAAAATGGTATCAGGTCGAGGATGTATGATGGATATCCGGATCTGTATATGCAACTTTCCAAAAAGGCGGAGTTCGTTCCTGTTCCCGACTGGTACTATAATGTTGAGTACCTGGAAGAACAAAAACGGGGGTATGAGTACAAGGAGGATCTGTATGTGCCCGGTTATTTTGAGGTGCAGATAAAAAAAGGAGAATCAATCGTATTCTCAGCCGCCACCATGGAGATCAAGCCCTCCGGGCTCAAGAGAAGGTTCAAGTTGGAGGAGGATATTAGAACACCGGTCGACAGTTTTCGTAACTGCCTGATTAACGCCGCACAACAGTTTCTAATTAGAAGGCACGGCAGAACTGAAATTCTTGCCGGATTTCCCTGGTTGGGAGTTCGGGGCAGGGATACTATGGTAGCACTTCCCGGCTTAACCCTTTCCATCGGCGATACAGAATCGGCCACGGAGGTGATCAATTCCATGATCGTAAGATTAAGAGATGGTCTGTTTCCAAACAGCTCAAAGCAGGGGCACGATTACTACAACTCAATTGACACCCCGCTCTGGTTTATATGGACGCTTCAGCAGCTTGAGAAGTATATGGAGATTGATGTCTGGAAGCAATATAAATCTGAGATATTGCAAATTATGAATGCATATAGAAATGGGACCCATTTTGAGATTGGTATGACAGACAGCGGTCTCATTGCCGGTGGGGAAGATGGAATACCGCTCACATGGATGGATGCGACGGTACAGGGTCAGCCGGTTACACCGAGGTACGGCTTTTCTGTTGAGGTGAATGCGCTTTGGTACAATGCAGTTTGCCAGGTAATTTCATGGGCGGGTAGCAGAAGTAAATTTTATCGGGAGTGGAAGGAGCTACCCGATAGAATCAGGACTTCATTTGTTGATACATTCTGGATCTCAGAGAAGGGTTACCTGGCGGATTGTGTGCGTAATGGTTACAGGGATCATGCTGTACGACCCAACCAGGTGATTGCAGCTTCTCTGGATTTCTCTCCCCTTACAACCGAGATGAAGAAAAGTATGCTTGATGTGGTCAAAAGTGAACTTCTGACCTCGAAAGGGCTCCGTACACTTGCCCCCAAGAATGCGGCATATAAAGGGATCTATGAGGGTGACCAGGAGCAGCGTGACAGGGCGGCGCACCAGGGAACTGTTTATCCCTGGCTCCTGGAGCACTTTGTAAAGGGGTACCTGGATGTACATAAGCGTACAGGACTGTCTCTGGCTAGCGAGATTTTTGATGGTTTTGAAGAGGAGATGACAAATTATGGAATAGGAACTATTTCGGAACTTTTTAACGGTAATCCGCCACATGATCCCAAAGGGGCCATCAGCTTTGCATGTAGTGTTGCATCATTATTGCGGATCGGGGAGATGATCGACGCTTTTACAATGAAGGATACATTGGACCCATAATTGAGTAGTATGAAGGTATTAATGTTTGGGTGGGAATTCCCGCCACATATTTCCGGTGGGCTTGGAACGGCCAGTTACGGACTTACAAGGGGTCTCTCTACCATTCCTGGCCTCGATATCATTTTTGTTGTTCCCAGGGCATATGGCGATGAGGATCAGAGTAAGCTCCGGATCATCGGGGCCGGTGATGTTTCCCTCGACAGCAAGTATATGAAATTCTCCAGCCTGCTAAAGGATATTTCCTACATTGAAGTGAATTCCAACCTGGTGCCCTATCACTCTCCGCAGGAGTACGAGTCGCTTGTTAATAAAGCTGAAAATGAGAATAAAAAGCTGGTACATACCACTCCCGGTGGTAAGCTGGTATTCAGTGGCGGATATGGACAGAACCTTTTCGAAGAGATCGCGAACTATGCTTTGGTAGCGGGACAAATCGCTGATGAAAATGAGCATGACGTTATTCATGCACATGACTGGTTGTGTTATCCTGCCGGAATGTCGGCTAAGAGTGCATCGGGGAAACCGTTGGTGATACATGTTCATGCAACTGATTTTGACAGATCAGGTGGTAAGGTAAATCCTGCCGTATTTGAAATTGAGAAAATGGGCATGGCGGCGGCCGACAGGATCATAGCAGTGAGTAACCTGACGAGGAACACGATTATTGAGAAATACGGTATCGACGAATCGAAGGTGACAACAGTCTATAATGCTGTAGAGCCGCTTGCTGATCAGGAAAAGATTTCACTCAGGAGGGGAATTGACGATAAAGTTGTTACTTTCCTGGGAAGGGTCACCTTACAAAAAGGGCCCGAGTACTTTGTTCAGGCTGCTGAAAAGGTGTTGCGCAAGATGGATAATGTTCGTTTTGTAATGGCAGGAAGCGGGGAGATGCTGGAACGCATGATCAACTGGGCCGCAGCACTTGGCATCGTCGACAGGTTTCACTTTACCGGGTTTCTGAAGGGAGACGATGTGTTCAGGATGTTTTCAATCAGTGATGTTTATGTGATGCCTTCAGTTTCTGAGCCATTTGGTATTTCACCGCTGGAGGCGATGCAATCCAACGTTCCCACGATCATCTCCAACCAGTCGGGAGTAGCAGAAATACTAAAATATGCTGTAAAAACAGATTTCTGGGATGTGGATGCAATGGCCGATGCAATTTATGGTTTGCTGAATTATCCGTCCCTATCAGAGACATTTATCAAGTATGGTAAGGAGGAGGTGGATAACATGAAATGGGAGAATTCTGCCAATAAAGTCTATGCCTTATACCAGGATACAGTTTTATAAAAAAATCAGACAATAGAATGAG
>CAYOVC010000036.1:0-13706 GCA_964407305.1 uncultured Bacteroidaceae bacterium
AATAATAGTTTGTTAAAAATACAATTTTTATTGGTCAAGTGGATGGGCTGATCCCTGGAAATGAAGACTCGTTTGCAATTCCTGTGGATCGGTTATCTATATTTTCCCTGCGGGCTAAACTAACATATTTTCGCAGATAAAATGACTTTCAGTGAGCATTTTTTTTTGTTACTTTGCAGCACTTTACTGAAAAAGCTGTAAATGGCGAAAGATACAAAAATGGAAATGTCGTTTTTGGAGCATTTAGAGGTGCTGCGGTGGCACATTTTGCGTTCTTTTGTTTCCATTCTCTTTTTTGCTATCATCGCTTTCATTTTCAAGGGTATTGTTTTTGATGTGATCATTATCGCCCCCAAGACACCAGAATTTCCGACCAACAGGTTGTTGTGCATGTTGGGACAGGAGGTGAATATCCAGAAACTCTGTATTAATTCAAGACCATTCAACCTTCAGACGGTGAAGATGGCCGAACAGTTCTCAATGCACATTATTGTCAGTCTGATTGCCGGAATAATTGTCTCCTTCCCATACATCTTTTATGAGTTTTGGAAATTTATTCAGCCTGCAATGTATGAAAAGGAGAGAAAAACCGCCAGCGGTGCAGTTTTTTACACATCACTGCTTTTTATGCTTGGAGTAGCATTCGGATATTACCTCATCGCTCCGCTTTCAGTACATTTTCTTGGAAACTACAGGGTCAGCGAGGAGGTGATAAGTAATCCGACGCTGCGCTCCTATGTACAGACGGTTTCATCTGTGGTCCTGGCATCCGGAATCGTCTTTGAATTGCCTGTTCTGGCTTATTTTTTGACAAAAATCGGTCTGATAACACCCTCTTTTATGAAGAAGTACAGGCGGCACTCCCTGATACTCATTCTTGCATTATCGGCACTCATAACACCACCCGATGTATTCAGTCAGATTATGGTTTCACTGCCGTTGATCCTCCTCTACGAAATGGGTATTGGGATCAGCAGGCGGATCATCAGGGACCGGGAAGAGAAAGAGGCGAAAGAGTCCGGGTAATATGCAACACCGTTCACCGTTATCATATAAAGGTCCCAAAAGAAAATGAGATTACACACACACAATCTTGTAAAGAAATACCGGAACAGAACCGTTGTTAACCATGTTTCCATTGAGGTTTCACAGGGAGAGATTGTTGGACTTTTAGGTCCGAATGGTGCAGGAAAAACAACCTCCTTTTATATGATCGTCGGATTGATTACCCCCAATGAGGGAAAAATATTTCTGGACGACAGGGACATTACAACGGAGCCGATCTATAAGCGGGCAAGGATGGGAATCGGATACCTTGCACAGGAGGCTTCCGTATTCAGAAAGCTGAGCGTTGAAGACAACCTGAAGGCGGTCCTTGAAATGTCGGCCTACCCGAAAGATGAACAGCTGGAGATCGTGGAATCCCTGCTGGATGAGTTTGGGCTACAGAATATCCGGAAAAGCATGGGAATTCAACTATCCGGTGGAGAGCGCCGGCGGACTGAGATTGCCAGGGCACTGGCACTGAGTCCGAGTTTTATACTTCTCGATGAGCCCTTTGCAGGTGTTGATCCGATCGCCGTTGAAGATATTCAAAACATCGTGTCGAAACTAAAAGAAAAAAACATAGGCATACTGATTACCGATCACAATGTGCATGAAACATTATCGATTACCGATCGTGCCTATCTGCTTTTTGAGGGATCGATACTTAAGGCCGGGACATCGCTTCAGCTGACGGAGGATGAGGAGGTACGAAAGGTTTACCTCGGACAAAATTTCGAGTTGCGTTAGGGTTCATTTTGACTCACGCAGCAAACCAACATACAACGCATTTTAAAATCCAGCTATATGTATCGCATCATTCTATTCATTGCAGCATCGATTATTACTGCCAGCACCTATGCCGGTGAGCATACCGGTCTGACCAACATGGCAGCTGTCAGGACAGCAGAAAACACTGACACAGTTTCATCTATCGCAGATACAATCGTATTTACCCCTGCATCTGCCTCGGCTTATATGAGCAGGCTCCTGAATGCAGAGAGACTATGGAGTCCTTCCGGAGATACCATGCGGTTATCACTTGCCCGGCTGATCGATCATTATATCGAACCGTTTGATCGTGTCGAACGCCGGCTGAACCGAATCAATTTTGATTCACTGCAGTTGAAACAAATTCATCTGATAAAAAATGATACGCTTCCCTTAAGATGGTTGAATGATTCAACGCTCATTGTTGATACCACGGAGCTGGAGAAAGAGCCATATGTGATTCAGAAAACTATTATTAAAAGAGCGATAGATACGGGCAGTACTACTTTTCATTATGATCTGCCGGATATAAAAAAACTATTGGCGGCTAAAAGGCAGGGACAAAACGATTCAATGGCATATTCGCGGGATACAACCCTGCGCGAACCTGATCTGATGTTTCAGAAAAAGGAGGTCACGGTGCAAAAAATGGACAGTTTAAAATGGAAGCATGACATCATGGTATATGAAATGGATACCATCATAAAAGTTTTCATAGATACGCTTTTCCTGCATTCAAAAAATATCCAGATGCACAAGCTGTCTGACCAGGGAGTCACTCCATCCTTTATTCCATCCGAAAGCCGAAAAACCTACAGGTTTATGGCCGATTCCAGCAAGATCATACGATCGGATGCTGAACTGGTACTTGTGCCTGAAAGTGAGTCCCCGTTTTATATTGTGCCTAATGAAAGAATGCCCGATTCTTTGAAGCATGCCGTTGAAACCCTGGTGGCATATACATCAGAGCGAGATTCGATCCTTCTTTACATCAATGATATACGGGGACAAAAAACACCTTTCTGGTTAACAACAGGTAAAGATGACCTCTCCAGGTATTGGGTGAAAAATTACAAAAATGATTCCATTACGGTTTGGTTGGGCAATCCGTCGAAACAAGATATTACGATGATCCTTGAACAGGATGTTGATGTAAACCGTCTCAACAAAGTGATAGTCGATGATCTTCCTATTACTGAAGCGAAACCGCTCAGAACACTCGCAAAGGTTGAGCCATTGCAGGAGATCCCTGTTTACTGGGATTACAGTTTTTCAAGTTCATTTGCATTGAATCAGACCTTTCTTTCCAATTGGTCGAAAGGAGGGGAGAATTCGTTTTCAAATATGCTCGACATTAATGGCACTGCCAGGCATACCAATAAGGCGGAGCAAACGGAGTGGACCAACACTGTAAGGTTAAAATACGGGAGTACAATTACCGAAGAGCATGGGCTGAGGACCAACACCGATATGTTCAATCTCAACTCCCAGTTTAACAAAGTCATAAAGGAGAAGATAGATTTCAGTGCGGTGTTTTTCATGAAGAACCAGGTTGCGAGGGGATACAAATACCCAAACGACTCGGTGGTGGTGTCAAAATTCCTGAACCCCGGCTCTTTTACCATTGGGGCAGGACTTGAATACAAGCCTTTTAAGAAAACAACCCTGAACTTCTCTGTATTATCTTATAAAAACACCTTTGTACTCGATACGGCGAACATCGATCAGACCCGGCACGGTATTGAGGCGGATAAAAAATTGCGACAGGAGATGGGGGGACAGCTGGTTGTTAAAAACAGTGTAAGTATCCTGGATGGAACTGATATATCCAATACAATACGCCTGTTTACCAATTATCTGAACAATCCGCAAAATGTTGATGTCGACTGGGAAATAAGCTTAGAAAGGAAGATTAACTGGTATTTTACCGTCTTATTGAACCTGCATTTTATTTATGATGATGATATTCGCTTCCCGGTGCTGGATGAGAATGATCAACCTGTTTTATTGCCTGACGGCAGTCAGAAAAAATCTCCAAAACTGCAGTTCAAGGAGTTTTTGGGCATCACATTGTCATTTAAGTTCTGAGGCAAATTGAACAACCCTTGTCTCTATGATTTTGATCTCATACCCGACATAGCTACTTCGATCCAATTACTACAGTCATTGAATCATGGTCTCCAGGTTCTGAATTTTGTCAGTGATACCCAGATACTTGTACAGTGAATAAAGCTTTTCAATGACCGCCCGGTTGTCGGGGTCCAGTTCGTGCGCATCCTCCAGCCATTGAATAGCCGATGCAAATTCCTTCTCAGACTTTGTCTTCTCTTCAAGGTAGACCCTGTTATTGGTAATTGTTCTTGCCTCTTCTTCAATTTCAACACCGATGTTGTAATAACAGGTACCGATGCTTGTGTAAATGCTTGTCATTTCAGGAGCCAGTTCAACTGCTGATTTATAAGCTTCAATTGCTTTATTGTATTCTCCCTCCTTCTGATAAACCAGCCCTTTGGTGTAGGGATAAATGTAGTTGGAGGTGTCGCGTAAAGCTGCCGTGTCGAGCAAGGTCACGGCCTTTTCAGTCTGATCATTCTGAAACAGGAGGTCCACCAATAAAAGGACCAGATTTTGGCTATCGTCATAACGGTTAATATCTTCAGAGAGCAGTTGTACCGCAGCAATTGTGTCGGCATTTTCGAGGTATACATTAAACAGCAGGTGTGATACATTGGTTGAATAGCTGTTTTCATTCAGCCGGGTCAGATAATTGATGGCCTTGTCCCACTCCTTACTTTCATAAGCTGCCAGGGCTGTATTAAATACCAGGTTTGAATCTGTTTCTACTGAAATGATGGGGCTTTGGTTGATCTGCAGGGCCTGTTCGAATGCCCTGAGCGCCTCTTTGTATTGCCGGGCCTTAAAATGTTTTTCTCCCAATTGCTGAAAATCATTGGAAAGCATCACATAAAGCGGGGGCAGCTGTTTTTCTATTCGTCCCCTGGAGTCGAGCTCCAGCGCCTTTTCATACGATTCATAGGCAACATAAAGTTGGTCGGGGTACAGCTCATAATGCTTTTTATTGTTTTTCTCGATCCCTTTTTCATAAGCTGTCTGGCACAACAGTCCACGAGTATACCACGTAACCGGCCAATCTGCTGTTTTTTCATCATCCACAGCTTTTTCAATAGCCGTTTTGGCCTCATTATATTTCTCCGATTCAATCAGCTGGAACAGGGAGATCACGTTACTTCTCTGGGCTTTCGCAACGAAGAAAAAGCTGGTGAGCACTATTAAACTTAAAAGATACCGCCTCATTCAATATACCATTAACAATTTATAAAAATACATAGTTTTCTTTCAAGGACTAAATACGTATGGTCTTCCCTGTATATTATCCGGTTCTGTGTAATTAATCTGACACCCGGATTTGATCTGCCTCACAAAAAAGGTCATGCCTGGTTTTTGCCAGGCTGCTCCATTGAAGACCCGGATTGATCCGATCCCCAAACTGGTTGATGCAAATTTGGTGCAAAATTAATTTAATTATTCGTTAATCTGAAGCCCGGTCTGCCCGATCAGGATGCAATCAACCGCTCCGGATTTACCCGGCAAGTCGGACCACAATTGGGAGCGGTAATATAATTACCAATAAATGAGACATTTATCATCGAAGGAATGGTTGATGGATTCTTTTCTAATTCAAAAAAATCCATTAAATTTGCACGACCATTTTTTGAGCGGATGTGGCGGAATTGGTAGACGCGCCAGACTTAGGATCTGGTTCCTTCGGGAGTGGGGGTTCGAGTCCCTTCATCCGCACTTAGAGTAACTGAACCGCAAAGCATGCATTTAAAGTGTGCCGGAGCGGTTTTTTATAATTGCCGGTGATGAAAATCGTCACCAGCTGATATGTTGAACTTTAAAAAGATTTGTAAACAGTCTTTAAATGACAGATTTATATACATATGAACATTACAAGAGAGAACACAGATAAATTAAACGCATTACTCACAGTAACGGTAGAGAAATCTGATTACGAAGAGAAGGTCAATAAGGTTTTGCGCGAATACCGGCGCAATGCCAATGTAAAGGGTTTCAGGCAGGGGAATGCTCCGATGGGCATGATCAGGCGCATGTATTACGTACCGGTACTTGCAGATGAGGTGAACAAACTGGTGTCCGAATCGCTTTTTGAATTTATCAGCAAAGAGGAGCTCAGAATCCTGGGAGAGCCCCTGGCTAAAAAAGATGAAGATAAAACGATCGATTTTGAGAAGGATGAGAATTTTGAATTTCAGTTCGAACTCGGACTGTCGCCCGAAATTACGCTTGAGGTGACTGAAAAGGACAAGTTTCCATATTACAGGATCAAAATTGAGAAGAAGGAGCTGGATGATTACAGGGACAATGTTGCAAAACGATATGGGGAGTTTACATCTGTGGATGCTGCTGGTGACAGTGAATTGATTAAATGTAATTTGTACAAGGTGACAAAAGAGGGTGCACCGGTGGAAGGGGGAATCCATGTTGATGAGGCCTCCATGTCGCTCGATATGATGAAGGATGCAGGGCAGCAGAAGCTATTTAAAGGTGCAAAAAAGGGAGATGAAATTGTTTTCGATGTTAAAAAGGCCTATCCAAACGATACAGAAATAGCCTCATTGCTCAGGATTAACAAGGATGAAGTACCTTTAATCGATGGTAATTTCAAGTGTGTGATCAACGACATCCAGAAGTTTGACAAGGCAGCGATCGACCAGGAACTTTTCGATAAGCTATATGGTGAAGGAGAAGTGAAATCGGAGGCTGAATTCACGGAGAAGCTGAAGGAGGAGATGGCCAGGCAGTATGAGCGTGAGAGCGAGTACAGGTTTGGGATTGATGTGCGGGAGATACTGATCAAAAAAGCGAAGCTTGAACTGCCGGTGGATTTTCTGAAGAGGTGGCTGGTTGAAACCAATGAGAACCTCAGTAGCGAGCAGGTGGAAAGCGACTTTTCAGAGTATGAAGATGATTTTCGCTGGCAGTTGATAAAGGACCATCTCTATAAAACACATGACATCAAGGTGGATGAGCAGGATGTCAGGGAAGGGGCAAAGGAACTAGCACGGGCACAGTACCAGCAATACGGTATCATGGATATTCCGGATGAATACCTCGACAGCTATGCCAATGAGTTGCTCTCCAAAAAAGAGGAGGCAAGAAGAATCACGGAACGTAAACTTGAAGAAAAATTGTTTACTTTTATAAAAAACAGGGCGAAGATCGAAGAGAAGGAAATCTCTGTCGACAAATTCAAAAAACTGTTTGATAACAAATAAAACCATTGACCATGAATCAACATGATGATTTTAACAAATACGCGACGAAACACAGGGGCATCAGCAGTATGTCGCTCCACCGTTTCACATCGGCCTATAACAGTTATATTTCACCCACTATTATCGAGGAGCGCCAGCTGAATGTGGCCTCCATGGATGTGTTTTCACGTTTGATGATGGACCGGATCATTTTCCTTGGTACGCCGATCGATGACTATGTGGCCAATATTATCCAGGCGCAGCTGCTCTATCTCGATTCGGCTGATCCCGCGAAAGATGTACAGATCTATTTCAATTCGCCGGGAGGAGCTGTGCATGCCGGACTCGGCATCTACGATACGATGCAGTACACCTCCTGCGATGTTGCAACGATCTGTACCGGTATGGCAGCATCCATGGCTGCGGTGCTACTGGCCGCCGGCACTCCTGGTAAGCGATCAGCCCTTAAACACTCCAGGGTAATGATTCACCAGCCAATGGGGGGGGCACAGGGACAAGCTTCTGATATTGAAATTACAGCACGTGAAATACTGAAGCTGAAACATGAACTCTATACGATTATTGCCGAGCATTCCGGAAATAACGTGAAAAAGGTGGAGAAGGACAGTGACAGGGATTACTGGATGACTTCAAAGGAGGCGTTGGATTACGGTATGGTCGACGAGGTACTTGACAGAACGAACGATAAAAAATAAAATTATGGACCGTTGCTCCTTCTGCGGAAGAGAAAAGAAAGACACAAACCTGCTGATAGCCGGGATATCCGGACATATCTGTGACCGGTGTATTGAGCAGGCGCATTCGATCGTTGAGGAGGAACTGGGATCTTCAGGGGTGTTTGAACTTGGTGATGTAAAATTGCTGAAGCCCAAGGAGATCAAGAGTTTTCTCGACCTCTACGTGATCGGTCAGAATGAGGCTAAAAAATACATTTCGGTGGCTGTTTACAACCATTACAAGCGGTTGATGCAGGGAGATACCAAGGATGAGGTGGAGATTGAAAAGTCCAATATCATCCTTGTGGGAGAGACCGGGACGGGGAAAACACTGCTGGCAAGAACCATTGCCAGGATGCTGCATGTTCCGTTCACCATTGTTGATGCGACAGTACTCACAGAGGCAGGTTATGTAGGTGAGGATATTGAAAGTGTACTCACGCGGCTCCTGCAGGCAGCCGATTACAATGTTGAAGCGGCCGAAAAGGGAATCGTATTTATCGATGAGATCGATAAGATCGCAAGGAAAGGCGATAACCCCTCTATAACCCGGGATGTTTCGGGTGAAGGCGTTCAGCAGGGGCTGTTGAAATTGCTGGAGGGTTCGGTGGTGAATGTGCCCCCGCAGGGTGGTCGCAAGCATCCCGACCAGAAGATGATCCCGGTGAACACAAAAAACATCCTGTTTATTTGCGGCGGAGCATTCGACGGTATTGAGAGAAAGATTGCAAGCCGGCTGAACACACAGGTGGTGGGATACACGGCTGCTAAAGAGACAGACAGGATCGATAAGAAAAATCTGCTGCAGTATATTGCACCGCAGGATCTGAAAGCATTTGGACTGATCCCCGAGATTATCGGCCGGCTCCCGGTGCTTACCTACCTGGAGCCGCTCAATGAGGAGGCGCTCAGACTCATCCTCACTGAACCGAAAAATGCCATTACCAAGCAGTATGAGAAACTTTTTGAGATGGACGGGGTGAAGCTGGTCTGGGACAATAAGGTGCTTGAGTATATCGTCGAGAAGGCAACGGAATTCAAGCTTGGGGCGCGCGGACTGAGATCGATTTGTGAAGCCATTATAATCGATGTGATGTTTGAAATGGAATTCAACGAGGAGAAGGAGGTGAAGATCGGAATAAAGTATGCAAGGGAGAAGCTCGAAAAGTCGAATCTGAAGAGATTGCGGGCCGCTTAAATGGAATAGAAAATTGAAAAAATTCTGGGTTGTATTCAGCGTCTCCCTGGCGATGGTGTTCTGGGGAATAACATTCGTTATTTTCAAATATGCCAACGAATCGTTTGATCCCATTGCGATCATTTTTGCCCGGCTACTGATCTCCATCGTTTTTCTTTTCTCTTTCGCCTACCTGTCTGGCCGGATGATGCGGTTCCGCAAGGGCGATTTCAAGTGGTTCCTGCTGATGGCGATGTTCGAGCCATTCATCTATTTTCTCGGAGAGTCGTTCGGACTCTCAATGGTCTCCCCAACAGTAGCTGCCATTATCGTTTCGACCATCCCCCTGTTTGTCCCCGTGGCCGCTTTTTTTCTTTTGAAAGAGCGGTTGTCGCTCACCAATATCATTGGATTAATGATCTCTTTTGCAGGGGTCATCATGGTCGTTATGGCGAGTGAGGGCCGGCTGGCAGGGAACCTCAAGGGGATCCTGCTGATGTTCGTGGCTGTTTTCGGCGCAGTGGGTTATACGATCATTGCCAAGCGGCTGCTGGACCACTACAATGGAATATTTATCACCGCCTGGCAAAGTACCCTGGGATTGCTCTTTATCACCCCGTTTTTCCTTACACTGGAGTTGCCGCATCTGGATTTCGCGGCGATTCTTCCGAGCAGCATATGGGCAATGCTCTACCTGGGAGTGTTTGGATCGGGGGTCTGCTTTATCCTCTTCGCAGTCGGGATCCGCGAGCTGGGGGCCTCGAAAGCAAATGTGTATGCCAACCTGGTGCCTGTTGTGGCGGCTATTGTGTCATTTTTTGTTTTAAAGGAGGCGATGCCGATTATGAAGGTGATCGGTATTGTCGTGGTACTCGCCGGACTGATGCTATCACAGCGTACCGCCGCATACCAGCGGGCCAACGCGAAAAGATGGAGAAAATGGATCTGGATGCCGCGGGTGTAATTTTTTTTTCATGAAAAGCTGTTCGATTATCATACAGGGCGAGGGCAAGGGTCATTTTTCACAGGCCCTCACCTTCCTGAAAATTTTGGAGAAGAGGGACGTTGAGGTAAGGCGGATCTACATCGGACGGAACCTTTTCAAACCACGCAGCGGATATGTTCAGCCGCCTCAGGGAGTCCCTGCAGCATCATTCCTGGGCCCCAATTTTCTCCGCACACCCGACCGCAGGGGAATACAGATCCTGGCTTCCCTGGCATTGAACCTGCTGCTGGCTCCCCTCTACATTTTCGAAGCCTGCCGCATCGGGATCATGATGAGGCGCGACGGCAGCGATACCGTTGTGAATTTCTACGATCCGGTGGGAGCCCTGGCCGGCCGCTGGTGGAAAAGAGGGGCGGAGCGGGTCGTTATCTCGCACCACTTCTACCTCTCCCATCCGGCGTTTATCCATCCGCACGGACTTGAGCGTTCCTATTTCTGGCTGCAGCTGATGAACAGGATCATGATGTGGTCGGCACACCGGGTGATCGCATTGTCGTTCAGGAAGGAGAAGCCAGCCGGTAGGATCACCGTGGTGCCGCCGCTAATCGATGAAAGGGTTCGACAAGGTGCATATCTCCCTGGTGAGCGTGATCTCTGCTATTTTTTGACTCCGGGCTTCGTGGAGGATGCATTGCGATACTACGAAGAGCATCCCGGCCTTCGGGCGGATATCTTTACGGATGAACCACCTTCAGCAGAGATCCCCGGCAATGTGGAGGTGCATGCACCCTCACGGGAAGCGTTCCTGGCGGCCATGCTGCGGTGCAGTAGATTGATATGTACGGCAGGTTTCGACAGTGTGGCAGAGGCCTTTTACCTGGGGATACCTGTTTTTCTGATTCCCACCGGAAACCACTATGAGCAGTACTGCAACGCGCTCGATGCTGCACGCACCGGCATGGCCTTCCAGCTGGAGGAGCTGGCCGACCTGGATGAGGTGGAATTCTCACCGGCCGGAAACGGCACATACAGGGAGTGGGCAAATGAAGATAATTTTGCTTTCCATCGCACTATTTCACTATCTTAGGCGTTAGAATAGGTAGTGTTGGTGCCTCGGGACCGATATCTGCCAATCGATTGTTATCGCAATTTCATGAAGAAGTACCCGGTCATATGCCTCCTCCTGCTGCTTGCGGCATCCGCTGAGGCGCAGCGTGGAGGGGAGAGCGTTTACAGCTTTCTTCAGCTCACCAATGCGGCGCGCGTTTCGGCACTGGGGGGGGAGAATGTCTCCCTCAGCGACAACGATATCAACCTGGTTTTTCATAACCCGGCCTTGCTGAACGGACATATGCACAGCCATATGAACCTCAACTACGTGAACTATTTCGCCGGTGTGAATTACGGGTATGCCTCCTATGCGTTTGAGCGGCCGGGGATCGGGACTTTTGCAGGGGGAATGCACTATGTCGATTACGGAACGTTCGAACGTACCGATGAATATGGCATTCCGGATGGCACCTTTGGCGCCGCCGAATATGCTTTGAACCTGGTCTATGCCAGGTCGCTGATCGACTCGGTGCTCACGGTCGGGGTGAATGTGAAACCGCTTTTTTCGGTCTATGAGCAGTACACGTCGGTGGGACTGGTTTCTGATATTGGCGTGGTATATACCAATTTTGGCTCCAATACTTCTGTCGGACTGGCCCTGAAAAACATGGGGATGCAGCTCGTCTCTTTCAGCGGGACGAGGGAGCGGGTGCCGTTTGAGATCCAGGCGGGGTTGAGCCAGGGACTGGAGCATGCGCCGTTCCGGTTTCATCTGCAGTTACAGCACCTGGAGCGGTGGGATCTGACCTACAGGAAGCAGCAGGATAACAGTATTATTGTCGGGGGTGAGGCTGAAGAGCGCAACCGGTTCGATCTTTTTGCCGATCAGCTGATGCGGCACGTCGTTGTGGGGGCTGAGCTGCTGCTGGGAGAGAATTTCCATTTCGACCTGGGATACAATTACAAACGGCGGCAGGAGATGAAGATGGATAGCCGGCCCGGTATGGTTGGATTTTCCTGGGGCTTCGGATTCAGGGTATCGAAATTTCATGTGGCATACGGTCGCTCTGCCTATCACCTCGCCGGGGGGACGAACCATTTTTCGCTAACGACCGACCTCTCTGCTTTTTACAGGGCACAATAGCTGCAGGTGATTGATGGCAACAGGTCATTGATAACAGCAGGTCATTGATGGTTGAATGATGCTGGTGATCATACGCATTATTGGGGATCATACCGAAAAGCGTATCTTTGTATTTTCTTAATCAGAACCATCCATGGGAAGTGACAAGGGAGCGTTGGTCATAGCGATCGACGGACATTCTTCAACCGGCAAAAGCAGTTTTGCCAAACGCATTGCAAAGAGGCTCCATTATATCTATGTGGATTCGGGGGCGATGTACCGGGCCGTTACGCTATACTGTATGGAGAAGGGACTGTTTGACGGAGATGAAGATCCTGCAGAGGGGCTTGTTGTGGCTGAGTTACCGCATATTTTTGTCTCCTTCAGGCGAAACCCGGAAACGGGCGTTAATGAGACCTGCCTGAACGACAGGGTGGTGGAAGAGGAGATCCGTACAATGGCGGTCTCGGACCATGTGAGTTATATCAGTACGATACCCGAGGTGAGGGAGAAAATGGTGGCACTGCAGCGGGAGATTGGTACCGAAGGCGGGGTGGTGATGGATGGACGGGATATCGGGTCGGTGGTATATCCCCATGCCGATATAAAGATCTTTATGACCGCAGGTGTGGAGGTACGGGCGGAAAGAAGAAGAAAGGAGCTGGAGGAGAAGGGTATAGCGGAGGACTTTGAAAAGGTAAAAAAGAATATCGCCAAGCGCGACAGGATCGATTCGGACCGGGAGACCAGTCCGCTGATACAGGCTGAAGATGCCGTGTTGCTGGATAACAGCAATATGACCATCCCGGAGCAGATGGATTGGTTTTTTGAAACATTTCGAAAGGTTTTGCACAATGGACCATTCCGGCAATAGCAGAAAGCTTATCGAGATCGATCCCTCGGCCGGTTTCTGCTTTGGTGTGGAGAAGGCGATTTCCACAGCAGAGGCGATGCTGGAGCGCGGGGAGGCTGTGTACGGACTGGGTGCGATGGTGCACAACGAGGAGGAGACCGGGCGGTTGAATCGTCTGGGGCTAAAGACCATTTCGACCGATGACTTTGCGGATATCGCCCCCGCCCGGGTGATCCTGCGTGCGCACGGTGAGCCGCCTTCAACCTACGAAAAGGCGATCAGGAATAAGATCGATATTATCGATGCCACCTGTCCGATCGTTACGAGCCTCCAGAAGAAGATAAGGAAGCGCTACATGGAGCTGGATAAGGATCATGAACAGATTGTCATTTTCGGAAAGGAGGGTCATCCCGAAACGGTCGGACTAATGGGGCAGACCAACGGGGAGGCGGTTCTTGTAACCGATCCTGAAGAGACGACAGGGGTGGATCCGTCGAAAAGAATATACCTCTATTCACAGACCACGATGGATCCGGAGCAGTTCAGGAGGCTGGAGGAGCGGCTCGGGGGGATCGCAACAGTTGGTGAGCGGACCGGACTGGTGGCCAACTGCTCCATCTGCAACCAGATGAAACGGCGGAAGCCTGAACTGAAAGCATTTGCCCAAAAGCATGATCTGATGGTCTTTGTGAGCGGGAGGTCATC
>CAYOVC010000037.1:0-13418 GCA_964407305.1 uncultured Bacteroidaceae bacterium
AGCTCGACCAGCAAATCCTGGATCTTTCCAAAGAATAACAGATACAGCTATAAGAGTGTCAGATAAGTAACATAAATAATTATCGTGCTTGAAAAGAGCCGGGCCTGAAAACCCGGTTCTTGCAAGCACAAATTAATATTCATTGAACATGAAGAAGATAAATCTTATAAACATCAGCAATGTCACCATCATCATCTATTTCCTGGTATGGGTGTATTATGCAATCTTTAACTGGGATGTGTTTTCCATTAAGCTGAACACCAATGCGGGATTCTCCGTAATTGGAGGGCTTCCTTTTGTCTTTTTCTTTATTCTGGGACTGGTTGCCCTGCTGGTAATCAGATACTTCATCTACATCTACAAGGTAGATACCGAAAAAAGGGTAACTGCAAGAAACCATAAAATTGCAATCATGGAAAAAGATATTGAACTGCTGAAAATGAAAGAGGTTTTATTTAAAATGCAGACCTCGGAGATGGATAAAAGCAGCTCACAGCTTAATGCGCTCCATGAAAAACTTGATAGCTTGACGAATCAGATAAGCGAAAAAGATGAAGAAGAAGACAAAAAAGAAGATATAAATTAACTTACATTTGATCTGTATAACCCCGTATAATTTTTTTGAACATGAATTACATCCATATTACAAACAGGCCAAACCCCTGGTTGATGTTATTACAGGGGCTACTGATCCTTGTTATCGGAATCTTTATCCTGATTCATCCGGAAGTATCCCTGATCGCACTTACACGGCTGCTGGGGATTGTTTTGCTGGTTGCCGGTGGGATACTGATATTCAGTGCAAATTATAAAAGAGATACGACGAACCAACTCCTGTTGATCGAGGGGGTCATCAGTACCGCACTCGGTTTATTGCTTGCGTTTTTTCCCCAGTCCCTTGCCAATGTATTTATTATCATCCTGGGGATCATCACCTTTCTCAGTGGACTGATCAACCTGTGGCTGCTGATCAAATTACGGAGCAAAATTACCAGTCCGGCTTTTATCAGGAATTTCCTGTTGCTTCTGTTCGGAATTTTCCTGCTTGCAAATCCAATGCAGGGACAGGAGGCCATTGCCATAATTATCGGCATATTTGCACTGGTTTTTGGGACCATTTCACTGTACGGTGCTTACAAACTCTTTAAGGTCAAGAAGCAATAATAATTGAAGCGAAAAAAACACGCCGATTTACATCAGGATAATCCCACTCTTTTTACAGTGATCCACCATCTGTCCGGGCCAGAGGCTGGCCTGTACTTCGCCGATATGTGCCTTTCTGAGAAAGTACATACAGAGCCGCGACTGACCGATACCTCCTCCGACAGATTCGGGAAATTCGCCTGTCAGGAGCCGCTTGTGAAAAAAGAGCTCTTTCCGCTCCTCCTTCCCCTGCAACTGCAGTTGACGCAACATCGCCTCCCTGTCGACCCGGATCCCCATCGATGAAAGTTCAAACGCTCTTTCCAGAACAGGGTTCCAAACGATAATATCACCGTTCAACCCTTTATAACCATTGACCGTCTCCGTCGACCAGTCATCATAGTCGGGGGCCCTCCCATCGTGGGGTTTCCCCGAAGGCAATGCTGCACCTATACCAATGATAAACACCGCACCATATTTCTCCGCAATGGCATCTTCCCGCTCCTTGGGATTCATTTCGGGATATGCCGCTTCAAGCTCCTCACTATGGACAAATTTGATCTTATCCGGTAGCATTGGAACAATATCAGGATGGTTCTCATAGACAATAAATTCTGTGCGCTTCATCACTGCAAAAATTCTCTCTACAATATCTTTCAGGTAATCCACCGTCCGCTGCTCAGGAGCAACAATCTTTTCCCAATCCCACTGGTCGACGTAAATGGAGTGCGTGTTATCCAGCTCCTCATCCGGCCTCAGCGCATTCATATCCGTATAGAGTCCGTACCCATTGGAAATTTCATAGTCGGCCAGCATCATCCGCTTCCATTTGGCCAGTGAATGAACAATCTCTGCGGTAACCCCCTCCATGTCCTTCACCGGAAAACTAACCGGTCGCTCAACACCGTTCAGATCATCGTTGATCCCTGTGCCCCGCTGCACAAAAAGCGGTGCCGTAACCCGGCGCAATTTCAACTCCGCGGCCAGGTTAGACTCAAAAAAATCCTTGATCAGCTTAATGGCCCTCTCCGTCTCCTTCAGTGTAAGTGACGACTTGTAATTGTTTGGAATAATTAATTTCATTTTGTAAGTCTATTTGAGCTTACAAATAACAGATTTTAAATTTTGAAATCAAAATTGTTTCGAATCGGATTTAGTCAGGAGTTAGAAATAGTTATGGTCCAATCACTCATAATCCAGGCGACACCTGTTCTATCTCTGGTATTTCTTTCTTGCAATCTCATCCGCCACCTCCTGCGGCACACATTTTTTATTGACCGGATTGAAATAGGTTCCCAATGATTTCGCCAGTACCAGGGCCACGGGGATACCTACAATAGAGACAAACAGTCCGGCGATCTGCACGATCGTAACAACAGAGAGAACCAACCCGAACGGGAAATAGATGATCCGCACAAAGATTCCAAAGATTTTCCAGAGTTCATTTTCCTTTGTGTCAAGCTCCCTCTTATCTACCATCGCACTACTAAAAGGTGTCAGCAGGAATTTCGATAGCTGGATCAACCCCAGTCCGAGGGGCGATCCAACCACGGTAATGACAAGTAAAATTCCAATCAGGAATGTGGTCAGCGCATTGATAAATCCAAAAAACGGAAAGTGCCATAAAATATTTCCGAGGGTTCTCATCGTATCATCACTTGTTTAAAAGTAAAGATAAAGAAATCATCGCAAAGTTTCGGCCAGATTGCATGAAATAATAGCCATTAAGAGCAATAATATTTATAAATTCGCATGACTTTAGCGATAAAGCAATGTTGAAAAAGTTATACGATTATATTAAACTTTTCGTTCTCTTATCGGTCTAACAGATTTATTATTGTTTTCAACCCGAAAGGGTCCTGCAAATAGATTTTAATGGCATTGAATAAAAATAAGTTGATCAGGCGGGTCATAACAGCCGTTTTAGTAGCTATAGTAATGGGTATCATCCTCTACCCAAAACTTAAGCCACTGCTCATATCTGAAAACGAATCCAACCCCGGAATGCCGGCAAGATCACCGGGAATGCGCGGAGACGGTCAGCCGTTGCTGGCAAGTGGGTATGTGGTAAGACCGGAACAGATGAACGAGCTGATCTACAGCACAGGATCGCTGATTCCCGATGAAGAGGTGGACCTCGCCTTTGAAACATCAGGCAAAATTGTTGGAATCTACTTCCAGGAGGGCACACGGGTGAAAAAAGGAGATCTTTTGGCAAAGATCAACGACAGGCCCCTGCAGGCACAACTGCTTAAGCTGCAGGCGCAAAAAAAACTGGTAGAAGAGCGCGAGTTTCGCCAGCGGCAGCTGCTCGACCGCGATGCGATCAGCCGTGAAAGTTACGACCAGGTTGCAACCGAACTCCAAACGCTCGAAGCCGATATTCAGCTCATTGAAGCACGGATCTCCGAAACCGAGCTAAGGGCGCCTTTCGATGGTGTCGTGGGATTGCGTATGATCAGCGAAGGGGCCTTTGCCACCACCCAGACCAAAATTGTCCAGCTGGTAAAGATCAGTCCGCTGAAAATCGAATTCTCCATTCCCGAACGCTATGCCGGCGAGCTGGTTACCGGATTCCCCATCTCATTTGTCATCGACGGCATTCCGAAAACATTTAATGCCAACGTCTATGCCATCGAGCCCAAAGTGGATATTGATACACGTACCATTGTTGCCCGGGCACTGTATCCCAATGCCAACGAGGAGTTAAAGCCGGGCCGGTTTGTAAGTGTACAGGTATTGTTGTCACAGATAGAAAACACCATCGCCATACCTACCGAAGCCGTCATCCCTGAAATGGGCGGAGAAAAAGTGTTTATCACAAGAAACGGTAAAGCGGAAGAGGTGAAGGTAAGGACCGGGTTGCGAACAGAATCACATATCCAGATACAGGAGGGACTTCAATTTGGAGATACCGTCCTGGTAACTGCAATTCTCCAACTGCGAAACAACATACCGGTGCAGCTCGATACAATCGTAACCAATGAACCCCTGGTAAACAGTATCCCATGAGCCTGGCATCGGTTAGCATAAAACGGCCCGTACTGGCCACGGTATTCTCGCTGGTGATCCTCCTGTTCGGGGCCATCGGCTTAACCCGGTTGGGGGTTCGAGAGTTTCCCAGTGTCGACCCACCCATTATATCGGTAAGCACATCCTATCCCGGTGCCAACTCCGACGTTATTGAAACACAGATCACAGAACCGCTTGAGCAGTCAATCAACGGCATCCCCGGTATCAGAACACTTACCAGCAGCAGCAGCCAGGGCAGAAGCAGGATCAGTGTCGAATTTGAATTGTCGGTCGATATGGAGACGGCGGCCAATGATGTCCGGGATAAGGTATCACAAGCACAACGCTACCTGCCGCGCGACTGCGACCCGCCGACCGTATCAAAGGCCGATGCCGATGCAAGCCCGATCCTGATGATCGCGGTTCAAAGTACAAAGCGTTCGCTGCTCGAGCTTTCGGAATATGCTGAACTCACCTTTAAGGAGCAGCTGCAGACAATCTCCGGGGTAAGTGCAGTCATGATCTGGGGAGAAAAAAGGTATGCCATGCGTATCTGGCTCGATCCCCAGAAGCTGGCAGGGTACCAGATGACCCCCATGGACGTCAGAAACGCGATCCTCCGTGAAAATGTGGAACTTCCGGCGGGCATGATTGAAGGTGATGCTACACAGCTTACCATACGGGCACTTGGACTCATGACCACGCCACAGGAATTTAACAGCCTCATCCTAAGACAGGTAGGCGACCAGATCGTACGTGTAAGCGATATCGGCCGTGCAGAGCTCGGACCAGAGGATCTGCGCGGAATTTTGAAAGTAAATGGGATTCCTGCCGTTGCTACGGTAATTATACCCCAACCGGGTGCCAACCACATTGAAATTGTTGACGAGGTTTACAGCAGACTGAAATACATTGAAAAGGATCTTCCTGATGATATCTCTTATGAAATAGGATTCGATAATACAAAGTATATCCGGACATCGATCAACGAGGTGCAGAGAACCATTTACCTGGCATTTTTCCTGGTGGTGACGATTATCTTCTTTTTTCTGCGCGACTGGCGAACAACCATCATTCCTGTGCTGGTGATTCCTGTTTCACTGGTAGGCTCCTTCTTTGTAATGTATATATTCAATTTCACCATCAATGTTCTGACCCTGCTTGCAGTGGTACTCTCCATCGGTTTGGTAGTGGACGATGCCATCGTGATGATGGAGAATATCTATGTGAAAATCGAACAGGGCCTCTCGCCCATTGAGGCCGGACTGAAAGGGGCAAATGAAATATTCTTCGCAATTATTTCCACCACAATTACAGTGATTGCAGTATTCATCCCCATTGTCTTCCTGGAAGGGATGACGGGAAGGCTGTTCAGGGAGTTTAGCATTGTCATCGCCGGGGCAGTCGCCATCTCCTCGTTTGTGGCATTGACGCTTACCCCAATGCTGTCAACCAAGCTACTAAAGACCAGGCATAAACGAGGAAAAGCATACAACTATACAGAAAAATTCTTTGTATCGCTGAACAATGCTTACCAAAATTCGCTTACAAATCTCCTAAGAAAAAGAGTTGTCTCTGTTCTGATCCTGGCGTCTGCTTTTATCCTGATCATTGTTTTGTACAAGGTCATTCCTGCCGAAATGGCACCGCTTGAGGACAGATCGCGACTTACCATCAGAACAACCACACAGGAAGGGTCTACCTACGAATATAACCTCAGCTATATTGAAGATGTCGCAAGGATGGTTGACGAGAAGGTGCCCGAAGCTGACAAGATTGTTGAACGGGTCTGGAGCTCGGGAGGTTTCGTTATTACAGCGCTTGTTGATGCTTCTGAAAGGGAGCGGTCGCAACAGGAGATCGCATCGCAGTTAACCAGCGAACTAAGGAAGATGACAAAAGCCCGTTCCAACGTAATGCAGCAATCGACTTTCGGTGGCAGGCGGGCCGGACTTCCTATCCAATATGTATTGCAGGCACCCACCATTGAAAAATTGCGTGAAATACTTCCGGCTTTTATGGAAGAGGTAGACAACAACCCGGTTTTCGTCATGGCCGATGTGAACCTGAAATTTACCAAGCCGGAACTGCGGATCGTGATCAACCGTGATAAAGCCAACCTCCTGGGTGTATCTACGCAAAACATCGGACAAACATTGCAGCTGGCACTGAGCGGTCAGCGGTTCGGCTATTTTATCATGAATGGAAAGCAGTATGAGATCCTTGGGGAACTGGCCAGGGAGGACCGGAACAAACCACTCGACCTGAAATCACTGTATGTTAAAAACAGCAGTGGAAAAATGATACAGCTCGATAATTTTGTCACCCTGGAGGAATCCACCGCCCCACCCCAGCTTTATCGGTACAACAGGTTCGTGGCTGCAACCGTTTCATCCGGACTGGCAGAGGGAAAAACGATCAGCGAGGGACTGGATGAGATGGATAAAATCGCTGCAAAGGTGCTTGATGACTCCTTCCGGACCGCCCTTGCGGGCGATTCCAAAGATTATATGGAGAGCTCTTCGAGCCTGATGTTCGCTTTCCTGCTGGCTATTATACTGATCTTTTTGGTGCTCTCTGCACAGTTTGAAAGCTTTAAGGATCCCATTATCGTAATGATGACAGTTCCCCTTGCCCTTACCGGGGCCCTGCTCTTTATGTGGTATTTCGACATCACCATGAACATCTTTAGTCAGATCGGGATCATCATGCTGATCGGCCTTGTATCAAAGAACGGGATTCTGATCGTTGAATTCGCCAACCAGAGAAAACTGGCCGGTATGAGCAAGTTTGAAGCCATCAGGTATGCCTCCGCCGCCAGGTTCAGACCGATCCTGATGACCAGCCTCTCTACAGCACTCGGAGTCCTGCCGCTTGCCCTTGGATGGGGAGAGGGTGCCCAGAGCAGGGTTGCCATGGGGGTCGCAGTCGTAGGCGGACTGGTACTTTCAACCTTCCTGACGCTCTATGTGGTCCCGACCATCTATCTATTGATTTCGAGTGAGACAAAAAACAATGGCAATGACCCAAATACCAGTGATGTTGAAATTGCATAAAACAATGATCCGTTATACCCTGCTGACGCTTTTCCTTCTTGCCCTGAACAATGCATTCACGCAGGAGGTGTGCGACCTGAAGTTTTGTATTCAGATGGGACTGGAAAATAACTTCAACCTGAGGGTTGTCAGAAACAATGAGACCATATCGGTCAACAATTACACGCCCGGGAACGCGGGAATGCTTCCTGAGGTAACAGCTTCCAACCGTTTCGGAGGTACCCTGAACAGTACCGTTCAGAATTATGATGATGGTACAGCTGCTGCAGGAGGTTACCTGCACAACAGATCAGGATCGGCAGCAGTAAACATGGGCATGACCATTTTCAGGGGGTTCCAAGTTCAAAACAGATACCGGAAACTGGGAAAACAGGCTGAACTGGAGGGATTGAAAACGCAGATGGCGATCGAAAACCTTGTTGCCGAAATTATCTCGGAATATTACAACTACATACAGCAGATCACCCTCTACGAAAACCTGGGATACGCTGTGATGCTTTCACGGGAACGGGCAAGAATTGACGAGCAACGGTACCTGCTCGGATCTGGTTCCAAGATGCAACTGTTACAATCACAGGTATATCTGAATGCCGACAGTTCCAGGTATGCACGGCAGAGCGAAGTATTGCGCTCATCACAAATCAGGCTGAATGAGCTCATGGCCGCTGAAGATATTGGAGAAGCATTTACAATTAAAGATAGTGTAATACAGATCAATGATCAATTAACACAGGAGCTACTGCTGGAACGCACCCTGAATAACAATACAAGCCTGCAGATTGCCTCTAAGAACCAGGCCATTTCTGAACTCGACTACGAAATTATTGAATCAAGATCCTACCCCTACCTGAACCTCTCCTCGGGATATGGATACAATTACAATGCCTACCAGACAGGTGCCATCTCAAACCAACATATGCACGGACTGAATTACGGACTCACACTGGGACTTGAACTATTCGACGGGTTCAACAGGAGAAGGGAAAAGAGCAATGCCCGCATTGAAATTGAAAACAGGCAGATCAGGTACCAGGAGGTGGAGCAGTCGGTAAAAGGCGATCTGCTGACTATCTTTTATGCCTATGAAAACAACCTGCGCCTGCTTCAACTTGAAGAGCAAAACCTAGAGGTGGCCCGCGAAAACCTTGAAATTGCAGTAGAAAGGTACAAACTGGGGAGCCTGGCCGGTCTGGAGCTTCGTGAAGTACAAAAAAGTCTGCTCGATGCAGAAGAGCGACTTATTTCAGTCAAGTACCTGACAAAAATTGCCGAAATTTCCCTGCTTCAGATCTCCGGCAGGATCATGGACTATATGGAATAAAAACACAAATGGGGATAAATTGACTTTATCCCCATTTCACTGCATGAGACCCATAGCCACCATACAGTGCCAAGGTACGGTTATTGACTGGTCCGAATACCAGGTCCGTTATGAACCCCTCTTCAGACCCTGACCTACCGGCTATGCTCCGTGGAGCGCTGCCGAAAGGCCGTCCCTTCGCCGGAAAATGAATCCCGGCTTCCCGGACTCCCTGTCTGATCATTGACTGAACCAGGTCTTACGATCTGCATTCAGACAATGTGAAAAGCGTTACGGAACCACTATGGATTCTTTAGTGCTTTTCCTTCAGCAGTCCAGCCTTTTTACGACCGGTCAGTGTTCTGACCCATCAGGCTGAATGCAACGTTCTTACCGCTGCACGATCGGCTCTTCTGATCTCGGATCAACGGTTTCCCGTTTCACCGGCCGGTTCGTTCACCTTTGGCCTACAGGCCTGGTGCCTTTTCCGGACTGATCAAATGAGCAGCCTTTTATCACTCACTTGGTACAACCAAATATATTTCATTCCTCAAAACATGTCAAGCAATCACCTCTTTCTATTTCCACAAACAATCAACACCCCTTATCAACAATTTGTGAATTGCAGTGATGACGCACATATCAATTACAACAGGATTAGAGCCGGCTGTTTTCAACAGGTGTTGAAAAGTATATATTAACAGGGGGAATCGTTTTTCCAATGCGTTGAGGCGGTTCATGGTGAAATACCATTTGGATACCTGAAAAGCCATTTCATCATCAGCTTCAGTGACAAACTAAGCAATCCCGAAGCGATCATTGCCATTGCAAACGAAAGGATCATGCCCTCCCTGCAGGTTGCACCTTCAGCCCCTCCGGAACGCGGATTGAAGGGAGGCTACGCTGTTGGCGGTTAAAAAAAATTAGCCCGAAGTCAGGAAAAATATTTCAATAAAAACTGCCGGCTACAGAAGCAGCCGGCAGCAAAGGAGAAAATATTTTTCACCTGATTCTATTTCCTCTTATCGTCCGCACTGGTACCCGATCCTTTACCTGTTCCTTTCGATATGGAATCCCTCATCGTCGTATCTGCCTCAATGTTCTTGAACTTGTAGTAGTCCATGATACCGAGATTGCCACTTCTGAATGCTTCTGCCATTGCCAGCGGGACCTCCACCTCTGCTTCGATCACCTTCGCCCTGGCCTCCTGCGCCTTCGCCTTCATCTCCTGCTCTGTGGCCACAGCCATTGCCCTGCGCTCCTCGGCTTTCGCCTGCGCAATATTCTTATCTGCATTGGCCTGATCCATCTGCAATACCGCACCAATGTTCTTACCAATATCAATGTCGGCAATATCGATCGACAAAATCTCAAATGCTGTTCCTGCATCCAGACCCTTCTCGAGCACGGTACGGGAGATGAAATCGGGATTCTCCAGCACCTCCTTGTGTGAAACCGCCGAACCGATCGAGGATACGATTCCTTCACCCACGCGGGCCAGTACCGTCTCCTCTCCTGCACCACCAACAAGCTGCTTGATCGATGCCCTTACCGTTACCCGCGCCTTTGCGATCAGCTGGATACCATCTTTCGCAACGGCTGTTACCGGCGGTGTATTGATCACCTTCGGATTCACCGACATCTGCACCGCTTCGAGCACATCCCGGCCGGCCAGGTCGATGGCCGTCGCCATATTGTACTCCAGGTCAATATTCGCCTTATTGGCCGAAACGAGGGCATGCACCACCTGCTCGACATGTCCGCCCGCAAGGTAATGTGCCTCCAGCGCATCGCGCTTGATCTCAAGCAGTCCGGCCTTATAGGCCTCGATCATCGAGCGCACAATGACATTCGGCGGAACCTTTCTCCAGCGCATCAGAATAAGTTGTAGCAATGAGATCCGAACCCCCGACAGCAGGGCGGTAAACCACAAACCGATCGGAATGAAATAGAGAATGATCCAAAGTCCGACGATACTACCCGCAACAATAAAAATCCATGTGTAATCCATAATATCTATTTTTTAAGTTTTACTTTAATAATTGTACCTTCAATTCCTACGACCACAACGGGCCTGTTTTCATCCACATACCCCTCGATAGACCGCGCTTCACGGATCTTACCGTTGATCATGATCTTCCCCATCGATGCCAGCCTTGTAACCGTCTTTCCCTCATCACCCTTCTGTATACCATCTGCCAGCAGATCCTCATGCACCGTACCCGTAACATTCGTATTGAGCATAAATTTCTTCCATGTGCGTGCCCTGAGCGAATATGCGATCACCAGGATACTCAAAAGCAACGTTCCAATCAGGAACCACGTCCCCGTTACCGTTCCATAATCCTCATATGCCTTATACACCCCAAGCACAGTCAGTGCCAGTCCGCCGATACCGGCAATAGTGATCCCCGGTACCAGCAGGAACTCTATCACAAACAGAAGAATTCCCAGGATGATCAGCAGGATAATAATTGTCATGTTTAAAATCTATTCAATTGTTGCACTCAATCCGCGCGACACCAACTCCTTCCTTGTCAGCTTCAGCTCACTGATCTCCCCCCTGAGGATCTCACACCTCCCCTTGTAGTGGGCAATCATGGCACACTGCTCTGCCTGAACAGGCGAATGGGCACATACCTCCTGCAGCGTCCCCATAACGAAATCAAACGTATTCACGTCGTCATTATGTAGCATCAGGACAGTTACATGCTCTGTGTAACCCTGTCCCGAAGAGCGCTTATCCGGATTGCCTGATAAATTGCTGTCCATCGAATTACTTATCTTCTCAAATATATAAAAAGAAATCATTATCTCCCCCGTTACCGGATAAGTTTTCTCTATAACTGCTAAAAAAGCTTCTGCCGCGACCCGTCCAACCTCTCAAATTTTCATCAGGGAGCAGGCCTTTCAAGCTTCCTGGCCTTTTCGACCGACATGATGTTCCCATTGTACCATGCCACGATAAAGGCATCCGCAAAACCAGCCGACCGGGCACCGGGAAGGGCATCGCGCGCTGCATCATACCGGCTAAAATCACCGTAATAATATTTGAACAGGTTTCTGTCAGGCAACGGCTCTTCCATGATCGGCTCCAGACCGCCAAACACCGCTTCTTCCACCCGCTTCGAAAATACCCCCAGCTGTATCCTGTAAACACTGCCACGGGGGATCGCAACGCTCTCCTCCTGTACCTTCTCTACCTGCTGTTCCTTTTCCCCTGCAGGTTCAGTTACAGCCTGGCCAAACACCTCTTTTGCTTTCTCATCAACCCTCTCTTTCTCAGCAAACCTGTATACGGTCATCTCATTGATCACCGTATCCTTTTCAATAGCGGAGGGAACCGCTTCCTTAACAGAGGCGACGCCTGCTGCAGGTTCATATCCCTCCACCCTTGCAAAATAAGCATCTGCCGCCGCCTTCTCCTCTGCCGCACGTTTCTCCCACACCATGATCTGCTTCTGGTACATCCACCTGTCGTTCGGATCTTCCGAATTACGTACCTTCAGCCTGGCAGCAAGTGCCAGCTCCACCAGGGAGTCGGATACCGCCTGGTGCCGCAATGCACCGGCGATCAACCCCTGGTAGACCCGATCAGCATCCGTGGTTTCTTCACTATCCTGTAAGACTGTCACCTCCTGCTGCTGACCATCCTCCCCGGTCATAACAACCACCTCCTCCGGCTGCTCCTGCGATCCGCCGTTACCGGCGAGCAGGGCCTGATAAGCTTCATAATCTTTCCGTGCATCCACTGCAACGTTCCCCAGGTTGGCGATCCTCCTGATCTCCTCCGGGGTGCGATTCGCCAATGGCTGCTTCGGTTCACTCAGGTGAACACTGTATGCTGCGATGGCTGTGTCGGACGACTGCCTGGCGGAAAAAAAGATGACCTTGCCGAGATCTGTGCCGGGCAATAACAGGTAATCGTCAAATACCGAATTAACCGGAAAACCGAGGTTGACCGGCTCCGACCATTCGTTGCGCTCCTCATCGAAATGGGAGCGGTAGAGATCAAATCCTCCGATTCCCTCCCTTCCGTTGGAGGCGAAATAGATGTCGCGCCCGACGGGATCGAAATAGGGCAATAGCTCATCATATTCCGTATTGAGAGCATCAACAGCCTGTATATCAGTCCACCGGCCCGCACTGTTTTTTCTTGCCTGCATCACCTGGAAACCATTTTTACCGGACCGTTCCTTGCCGGTGAAGTAGATGGTCTGTCCCCTTACCGGCTTTTCCGGCATGAACATCAGGCTTGTGAGTCCGCTTCGCTCCTCACCGGTTGCGAAAAACTCATCGGGCTTGACCGAAAGGGTGCCGCCCTTCATCCTGATCTGCCCGTACTGCTCGGAATCATTGAAGTTGATAAAGGTAACGTTCTTCACATCAAAGGGGTTGTAAGTTGTAGTGATCTGCGTGGCAGTAGTCACAGAACGTATCAGCAGCTTTGAGTTTCTCTCACGTGCCATGCGGCGCGGCGCTAACTTGTCGAACTCGATATAATACCGCTTCGCCCTCTCAAAATCGTATAATTTGCGGTAAGCCTCCCCCAGATAATAATACACATCGGGCGATACGCCCCTGGTAGAGGCAAAAAAGAGCAACTCAGCTGCCTCCTCCAGGTCCCTGTTCAACTCCACCTTGCAGATACCGGCATAATACCGGTACAAGGGATCCCCGGAGAACTGCCTGAGAAGGATCATGAAATCAGGCTCCGCAGCAGCATAGGCCCCGTCTTCAAAATTACTGATGGCCCGCTCCTTCGCAGCAGAAAGTTCGTGCTCCGGAACCTGTCCGTATAGTACCGCTACACCTGCCATGAAAATAAGCAGCGTAAAAATGGGTTTGTAAAGTGTTCTAAACATATTGTCGTATTATCTGTTTTAACCGGTGTAAGACCTGTTTTC
>CAYOVC010000038.1:0-13414 GCA_964407305.1 uncultured Bacteroidaceae bacterium
CGGCATACGATATCGTTTCACGTGACTGGAGTTCAGACGTGTGCTCTTCCGACCTGAAGATCGCCGTATTTGACCTGGGAGGAGGTACATTTGATATCTCGATTCTTGAGCTGGGCGACGGCGTATTTGAGGTGAAATCAACCAATGGCGATACACACCTTGGAGGTGATGATTTCGACCAGGTGATCATCGACTGGCTGACCGAGGAGTTCAAAAAAGATGAAGGAATTGATCTTAAAAAAGATCCGATGGCACTTCAGCGGCTGAAAGAGGCTGCAGAAAAAGCCAAAATAGAGCTCTCCAGCTCAACGCAGACAGAGATCAACCTGCCCTACATCATGCCGGTAGACGGTATTCCAAAGCACCTGGTGAAGACACTTAGCAGGGCGAAGTTTGAAAGCCTTTCGGATAAGCTGATCCAGTCCACCATTGAACCTTGTAAAAAGGCAATGAAAGATGCGGGTCTGAAATCTTCAGATATCAATGAAGTGATCCTTGTTGGTGGATCAACCAGGATCCCCGCCATCCAGAAGGTGGTTCAGGAGTTCTTTGGCAAGGCCCCCTCCAAAGGGGTGAATCCCGACGAGGTAGTGGCGATTGGTGCCGCTATTCAGGGTGGTGTACTCACTGGAGAGGTAAAAGATGTGTTGCTGCTTGATGTTACCCCGCTATCACTCGGTATCGAAACCATGGGCGGTGTATCCACCAAGCTGATTGAGTCCAACACCACGATCCCGTCCAAGAAGACACAAACCTTCACCACTGCTGCAGATAACCAGCCATCGGTGGAGATCCACATTCTGCAGGGAGAACGGTCCCTGGCCAAGGATAACAAAACCATCGGACGCTTCCACCTCGATGGTATTCCGCCCTCACCACGTGGCGTTCCGCAGATCGAAGTAACATTCGACATTGATGCCAATGGTATCCTGAATGTCTCTGCGCGTGACAAAGGTACCGGTAAAGAGCAAAGTATAAGGATAGAAGCATCCTCCGGACTTACAGAGGAGGAGATCAACCGGATGAAAGATGAGGCGAAGGCCAACGAGGAAACGGATAAGCAGGTGAAGGAGAGAATTGAGAAGCTGAATACTGCCGACAGCCTCGTGTTCCAGTCAGAAAAACAGCTGAAGGAATATGGCGATAAGCTGCCGGCCGACAAAAAGCAGACAATTGAAGATGCTCTGGGCAAGCTAAAAGAGGCACATAAGGCAGAGGACCTCGACGGAATCGATGCCGCAACAACAGAGCTGAACAATGCATGGCAGGCCGCTTCCCAGGACATGTACAATGCAGGTCAGCAGCCTGGTGGTGAAGAACAACAGCCACAGGGTGAGCCTGCTGGTGAACAGGACAACAAGAAAGACGACGATGGTGAAGTCACCGATGTCGATTTCGAAGAGGTGAAATAACAAATGTTTTGCTGAATAAATAAAAGCCGGTTCGTTGTAGCCGGCTTTTATTTTTTACCAGTACTTTTTTATCTTTACCCATACCATTGATCCCATTTCAACGTTGTTACAACAAAATGCGGTTTCCATGAAAAGATGTCACCTTTCACTTTTGGTCATGTTCATAACGGTTACCCTTACTGGTCAGAATGCCCTCGACAGCAACGGTCAGCGCACCGGACGGTGGCAGGGGTTCTATCCCGACGGAACAGTGCGCTACGAAGCGGAATTTTTCAAGGGAGAGCCGGTCGGAACTATGAAAAGATTCGATGAAAAAGGCAACCTCACCGCCACCATGAATTTCTATCCCGGAACAGACCGCTGCTTTGCCGAGATTTACTCCACCAGCGGACACGTCATTGCACGGGGTGTCTACGAAGCGCAAAAAAAGGATTCCACCTGGACCTACCTGCGCCAGGACGGTTCAGTAAGTATGGTGGAAAATTATAACGGGGGAACGCTCTCCGGACCTGTAGAAAATTACTATCCATCGGGAAGGTTCTCACAGCAGCTTCACTACACGGACGGAGTAAAAAACGGACCATGGATCCGGTTCTTCGAAAACGGCGATACCATGTTGATGGCCGGCTATACCGAAGGAGTTCTTCATGGCAGCTACACCAGCTACTACTCCGGTGGTGCGGTGAGCATCACGGGACAATATCACAACAGTCTGAAAGACAGCGACTGGAGCTATTTTTCAGAGGAGGGAGAGCTCCTCTCCGTCATCCGCTACGACAAAGGCGAAATCCTGAATCCGGAAGAGCTGGAGAAAAGCTATGAAAGATTCATACAGTCCATCGAGGAAAACGTTGGTAATATTCCCGATACCGAACTTCCCCCCAGATAACATCGCTTCCCGGCTTCCTGAAAAACAGCGGCAGATTGCCTTCAGGTTGACTCTGCATAATGAATGTTCCTACAGACAACTCCCACTCAACAATTCAGGTCCCGGTATTGTTATGCATACTCCTGGCACACCAACCTCATCAAACCTCACTGCCTGGTGTTGGATCAATTCATCCTGTATGAAGGGATCGTATCGTAATACATTTTATTATCTTTAATGGATCATGAAAAAAATAATCCTCATGGCTCTGGTCATGTCAGTTACATGGACCGCACAGGCACAACGCATCGCTGAAAACAGCTACTGGTTCTATTTTACCGATAAGCAGAACAACGGCTATTCAACAAACCAGCCACAAGAGTTTCTTTCACAGCGCTCCATCGACCGCCGTGGCTGGCAGTACCTGCCGGTCGACCAAAGCGATCTGCCCGTTACAAAAAGCTATGTTGACAGCCTGGCGGCACTCGGACTTGAGGTGATGTATACCTCCAAATGGCTGAACGGTGCGTTGGTTAGCAGCTTAGATAAGGAACTTATTGACACGCTTCACCGGCTGTCGTTTATTGACACGCTGCGCTGGGAGCATTCAGCGGATGATCGCTTTTTTCCCGGCATGCCGCAGGATGAACGGTTCGATCCGCCACTGCCGTCACCACCAGCTTACCGGTACGGCTTTTCCGGCGATCAGATCAGACAGGTGAAGGTCGATTTTTTGCACGAAAAAGGGTATACCGGTGAAGGTGTGCTCCTCGCAGTGCTCGATGCTGGATTTATCAATCTAACCACATTGCCCGCTTTTGAAACACCCCTGGCCAACGGTCAGATACACGCTGCACGCAACTTTGTTGAAAAAGACAGGGATGTCTACAATGCCAATTCCCATGGCACCAGTGTCAGTTCAATTATTATCGCCAACTGGCCCGATACCCTGATGGGTACCGCCCCCGGTGTACAGCTTCTCCTTGCCACTACCGAAGATGTTCGTTCCGAAACACGCATTGAGGAGTACGCCTGGATCGAAGGTGCGGAATGGGCCGACAGCCTCGGGACAGATATTATCAATACATCGCTCGGCTACACGACCTTCGACGACTCAACGACCAACTACAGCTACCGGGATATGAACGGTAAAACGGCACATATTTCGATTGCCAACGGCATGACGGCGGCAAAGGGGATGATCAGCGTTACCAGTGCCGGGAACTCGGGGAATGACGACTGGTACTATATCGGGGCACCCGCCGATGCAGCGAATATCCTGGCTGTTGGGGCCGTGAATAAAGATGGTGTACTGACAGGATTCAGCTCGCGCGGACCTACCTACGACCACCGGATCAAACCGGAGGTGTCGGCCATGGGTGCCCTCACAGCAGTGCAGTCGACCGACAGTACAGCAAAACTGGGCTACGGCACCTCCTACTCATCTCCGGTGATCGCCGGTGCCACTGCAGCACTCTGGCAGGCCTACCCGGCCCTGACCGCTAACGAATTGATGCAGTGGATTATAGAATCTGGCAACCGCGCCGGACTACCCGATGTCGAATACGGATATGGCATCCCCAGTTTCAGGAAAGCATTCTACGCGATCACAGCTGTGGATCAATCGCTCCTCCCGGAATCACTGAAAGTATACCCAAACCCTTTTACAGATTACATTTTTATTGGTATACCTGCCGAGAATCAGGGGACTTATACCATTAACCTGTATAATATGCAGGGAAGACTGGTGGCTTCGGAGCGCGGATACGCTCCCGGCCGGACCGATCTGCCTCTGACACTCTTACCGGGCATGTATATCATTGAAATAAAAAATAAAACGGATATTTACAGGAGCCGGATCATAAAAAAATAATGGCGACGGAAGGCATTACACTCAGCACCCTCAACGGGATGATCAGGGAAGCCATACAGGGTTCCTTTCCGGGAACGGTATGGGTAGTGGCTGAAATCCTGGAGATGAACATTAACCGCACCGGCCACTGCTACCTCGAACTGGTTGAAAAGTCTGCTACCGGCGATCAAATCATAGCAAAAAGCAGGGCCACCATCTGGTCGTCACGATTCCGCATGCTCCGCCCCTACTTCGAAAGTACTACAGGAACACAGCTTCAGCCCGGAATAAAAGTATTGATACGGACCATGGTCTCTTTTCACGAACTGTACGGACTAAGCCTGAATATCACAGATATCGATCCCTCTTATACAATGGGCGAGATGGAAATCAGAAAACAGGAGGTGATCGCCAGGCTGAAGGCCGCGGGCATCATGGAGATGAACATGGAACTGGATCTGACGCTGGTGCCGCAGCGTATCGCAGTCATCTCTTCCGAAACAGCAGCAGGGTATGGTGATTTTATCGACTCACTGATAAATAATAGCAGTGGTTTTAGCTTTTCAGTATCCCTCTTCCCGGCAATCGTACAGGGTGAAGCCGCAGAGCAATCGATCATCTCCGCTTTTGAACAGGTATATGCTACCGGGAGTGACTTTGATGCAGTAGTGTTGATCAGGGGTGGAGGTTCAAGGTCAGATCTCGACTGTTTTAACGGGTATGAACTGGCAATGAATATCGCTCAGTTCCCGCTGCCTGTACTTACGGGAATCGGTCACGACCGGGATGAAACCATCGCCGATATTGTGGCTCACAGAAGCTTGAAGACACCCACAGCAGTGGCTGAATTCCTGATCGACAGGGTGGCCGGCTTTTCCGAAAGGCTTGCGCTGATGGAGGAGCGCTTCACACAGACCATACAGGCGATCATGCAGCAGGAAAAGATGACCCTGCAACAAAAGGCATACGACCTGCATCACATGGCACAGCAATACATTGTTGAAGAGAAACATACCCTGGAGCTGTTTAACGGCGAGATTCGCCGATCCGCCGATCGGATCATCAAAGAGGCTGTTGTCAGTACTGGCAACTACTCAGGAAAAATAAAATACATCTGGAAGGGGCTCTACGATCACCGAAAACGCGATCTTCAAATGTTCCGGGAACGAAGGGAACGGGCCCTCATTGAGCGGCTAAGAGCAGGAAAAGAATACCTGAACAACATCGAACGTTCGCTCGATCTGTTAAGACCCGAAAAGGTACTTGCCCGGGGTTATACACTGACCCTTTCTGGTGGCAGAATTATAAAATCAGTCAAATCGTTAAAGAGAGGGTCGGATGTGACAACCATCATGTCGGACGGTAAGTTTCTCAGCACCGTTGAAAAAACCGAGCCTTATAAAGATAATTAAAATAGCTAAGATATGGCAAAACAGGAGATAACCTATAAGGAGGCTGTGACCGAAATTGAGACGATCCTTGGGAAGATTGAAGAGGGTGAACTGGATGTGGATGAGCTGGCAGTAAATGTCAAAAGGGTCACTGAGTTATTAACTATCTGCAAAGAGAAATTGCAAAAAACAGAAGCTGAGGTCAGTAAGATCCTCAAAGAGGATGACCAGGCTCCCGTCTGACAGTCTTAAGGACCAGGTTGTTCATTGGATTGGGATTGAATCCATGTACCTCAAGTGGGACAAATCGGACCACCATGTCGTAATAGAGCGGAACAACAGGTGACGCCTCCATTGCGATGCTGTCCATCCGGCGGTACAACGAATACCGCTCAAACTGGTCGTTTTCAAGTATTGATAGCTCGTAGAGCCGGTCAAATTCGGCCGACTCAAACCGGGTGTAATTCGGTCCCGCGGGCGCATGGTTACCTGAGTAGAACAGGGCAAGGTAATTCTCCGCATCGGCATAATCGGCGATCCACGACCCCCTGAAAAACTGCAGGTTACCATTGGCCACCATATTTCTGAAGGCACCGCCTGTGCTGACTGAAATATCAATTGATATTCCTGATTTACCAAGTTCATATTGAATATATTCGCACAGGTCGAGGTAATCGGAGGTTGTCGTAAGACTGATAACAGGAAGCTCAGCTCCGTTACCATAACCGGCCTCACGGATCAGTCGGCGTGCCAAATCGGGCCGGTAATTATAACCCTCCGAGTAGCTCAGGTGACCGGGCAATCCGGGAGGTATCATCCCTGCGGTGGCAGGATACCCCAGGTTGTTACGAAGGTACTTCATCATCTTTTCCCGGTCGAATCCGTAATTGATCGCCTTCCTGATCCTTTTGTCGAGCAAAATTTGATCGCCCTGACCGGTATTTTGCTGAAGTATTCCAAGGTATTCCGTATTCAGGTAGGGCTCCGTCAGCAGTTTGAACCGCTCCCTGTATTTTGGGTTCAGTGTTCCTGACCGGGTGAGCAGTTCATCCTTGTAGGCTGTATGCACACCCGAGAGAAAATCAATGTTTCCTTTTAAAAACTCAAGGAACTCGCTCTGCTTATCCTTGATAAAGGAGATGGAAACGGCATCCAGATAGGGCAGACTGTTACCCTCTTCGTCCCTTTCAAAATAATTATCGTTCCTGAGCAGTACCAATTTCTCGTCCTGACTCCAAAGCCTGAATTTAAAGGGTCCGGTTCCGACCGGCTGACTGGCAAACGAGAGATCCGGATGTTCAACGGCCTCCCTGGGAACGACAGAACAGTAAGGCATGGCCAGTATTGCCAGAAAAGGCGGGAAAGGAGCTGAAAGCGTAATTTTTAGTGTTGTATCATTGAGGACAGTAAATCTCTTCTCTTTATCGAGGTGCTCAAATATCCAGCTGCCGGGCGATGCAACGGAAGGGTCAAGTATGCGTTCAAAACTATAGACGAAATCCGCGGCTGTGACTACACGGCTTTGATCTTCAAAGCAAAAAGAGTTGTGAAACTGTACATCCGAACGAAGAAAAAAGGTATACTCCAATCCATTGGTGCTTATTTTCCAACTGTGTGCTATGGATGGCAGGATGTTGAGGCTGTCATCAAGCTGCACCAGGCCGTTAAAAATCTGACTGACCGGCCAGATGATGGTCTGGTTTCTTGCAAAGGCCGGATCGAGGGTGGTGATTCCCTTCGATTCATTGTACCTGAATACAGCATGTGTCTCTCCGCTCTCTGTAGTATCCCTGCATCCCTGTAAAAGCAGTATAGTAACGAAGCCGGATAGAATAAGAAATCGTACCATGCTTACCTTACTTCAAAAAACGACCCATCTTCAAAATGAGAGTCTCCATATTCATTGGTTTGCTGATATAATCATCGCACCCAGCCTGCATACTCTGCTGTCGTTCACCAGACATCGCATAAGCCGTTTGTGCGATTACCGGCATACCGGGAGACTTCTCCTTAATCATGCGGGTACATTCATAGCCATCAATCTCCGGCATCCGGATATCCATCAGAACCAGGTCCAGCCGGTCGGAGTGTTTGCTAAAAAGGGAAATAGTTTCATTGCCATCCTTTGCACGCACAATCTCAATATTGGTTCTTCTGAGAGCCTCCGAGACCAACCTGAAATTCAGGTCATCATCTTCAGCAATTAATATGACCCTCCCCTTCCAGTCTGTATTTACCATATTATTCCGACGATCCACTTTTATCTGAATGTCTCCGGCTTCTTCTATGGGAAGGGTAAACCAGAATTCGGATCCCTCCCCGGGTGCTGTGATTACACCCATATCGCCTCCCAGCAGTCCGGCATAGTTCTTCGAAATGGTCAGCCCCAAACCGGTTCCTCCATAGATCTTATCCTTCGATTGATGGCCCTGCATGAAACGGTCGAAAATAACCTTCTCCTTTTCCGGCTCAATGCCTATACCTGTGTCTTTAACATAGAATCTGACAAAATGATCCACCTTCTCAACACCCAGTTCAATAAAACCCTCGTCGGTAAATTTAATCGCATTGTTTAAAAGGTTGGAGACAATTTGCTTAACCCTGAAGTGATCGGTATTCAATATTAATTTCTCTGAGGGCCATTTCCAGCTCAACCGCAGTTCGAGGTGCGATTTATCTAACCTTTCGAGGTTCTTGGAAAACATAACTACCTGTTCGTTAAGAATTTCATGGATCGAACAGTCCTGCTTAATGATTTTTATCTGGCCAGCCTCAATCTTTGACACATCGATAATATCATCGATCAGGTGCATCAGGTTTTCAGCTCCGAGATTGATCTGGGCAATGTAATCACTGCGTAATTTTTTGCTTATCCCGGAATCATTCAACAGGTCGGAGAATCCTACAATGGCATTCATAGGTGTTCTTATCTCATGTGACATGTTTGAAAGGAAGGCTGTTTTGAGCCTGTCAGACTCTTCAGCTTTCTCTTTCGCCTCCATCAGGTTCCTCTCTGCCTGCTTTCTGTCGGCGATATCCTTGAAAATAATCACCATAGATTCCAGATCTCCTTCATTATTATAGATGCCGCCGGTGGATACTTCCGCTTCAAAAAAAGAGCCATCGGCACGCCTTAACATAAATTCAAGGTTTTTTATATACCCCTCCTCCCAGGTACGGTTAAAGTTGCGAATAGCATTCCTCCAATCCCTTTTTGCAATAAAATGAAATACATTTTGACCGATGATCGGTTCATTGGTGACATTCAGAGCCCCCAGGAGCCCGGTATTATAGTCTATGACCAGGCCCTTCCTGTCGACAACAATGATTGGATCGGGAGATGACTCGAATATCCGCCTCTGCTTTTCCTTGCTGATAATTATATTCTCCTGGTCGCGCTTCCTTTTAATGGCCAGGGCAATCTGGTCGCTGACAAACTCAAGGATCCTTACATCCTCCTCCGTATAAACCACATCATCCCGGTAAGATTGCACTGCGAATACACCAATGATCCTGTTGTCAGTTTTCAGCGGTACACCCAACCAGCTTACACACGGAGCTCCAACAGGCTCAATATGCCCCTCCTCAGTTAACTGCCTCTCCCTTTCTGCATCAATCAGTTGAGATTTACCTGTGTTTACCACATACCCCGTCAGGGTCTTTCCTGCGGGGAATTCAGAGAAAGAGTCAAACTCATCCCTCAAAAAGGGCATGGTCAGCATATTTGTGTCCTCATTGTATAATGCAAGAAAACAGTTGGTTGTATCTACGATCCGCCCCAGATTCTCCCATATCTTTTCGTATAACTCAGTCAGGTTATGCGTCGTATTCACCGCATTGGAGATGTTGAACAGTGTCTGCTGGATCTGTTCATTGCGCTTTCTTTCTGAGATGTCCTCATGTGTTCCTATCAGACGGCGGGGAGATCCGTCTTCGTTTTTCTCAACAATCTGCCCCCTGCTTTGAATCCATTTGTCAGATCCGTTCTTACATAGCAACCTGAAATTAAAAACGAATAACGCTTCACCACTGTTCAGGAAGTTGTCAACAAATGCAATGGATTGTGCCCTGTCGTCAGGATGAAGCAGATTCTGCCAGGTCTGAAGGCTGTGAGGCAGTTCGCCCTGTTCATACCCCAGCATCCTGAAGTAGATGGATGAGAAAAACACCTTGTTTGTTTCCAGGTTCCAGTCCCAATACCCCAGGCTGGTTGCCTCAACAACCAGTTTTAACTGTTCCTCACTTTTCCTGACCGCTTCACCTGCCCTTTTCGATTCGGTAATATTCCTTGCTATTGCCAGCACTGTGGAAAAATTATCCTCATCATCGAACTCAGGAAAAAGCCTCCACTCAATACTAATCGTCCCGTTTCCGGTATCTAATTCAAACTCAACCGTATTCCTTTTTCTGGTTTTGAATACCTTTTCAATGGCTGCCTCCCAGAGTTTCACCTTCTCTTCGGGAAAAATACCCATTTCATGATGACTCTTGTCAAGAAAAGCATCAACAGGAATTCCCGTCTGCCCTTCAACTGTCTGATTTACATAAATATGCCTATGATTGCGGTCAAAACGCATAATCACATCTGGCGAGTTATCCGCCAGGTTCCTGAAATGCTCCTTCGACTCCTCAAGCTCATTCTGAACCTTCTTACTGAGCTTCAGTGCCCTTCCATACTTTTGCGAAGAGTACACGGTTGGTACGAGCTTAACAAAGTGGCTCTTCAACAGGTAATCCCATACACCCCGTTTGAGCGTCTCTGCTGCCAGCTTTTCATTCCGCTCACCCACCAGGTAGATCAACGGGATATGGAATGCATGGCGGCTGTGAACCTCTTCGATTTTACTTTTTAAAATTTCCGGCAGATCAAAATCAGCGATGATCAGGTCGGGTTCTGTTTCAGCAATATTATTCCTGAGTGGACTACTGTCCTTACAAAGGGTATAAACAGGATTATAATTTCCCTCCTTGAGGATCTTAACGATCTCTTCCACAAGGGGCACATCTACATACCAAAAACAGATTTTTAGCTTTAATCCAGTCATCAATAAGAGAGATAAGTCAATTCCGGCTGAAAATTAACACTTTTTTTACATATTTCTCCCCAAACTTATCAATAGTTACTTAAAAGCGCACATTCAGCCCCAGCATAAAGTGCCGTCCAGCTTGCGGAAAATAGCCATCCATGAACTGCTCCTCACCCCCTGAATAGTATCTGTAAAGCCATGCATTGGTCTCGTACTTTACATCCAGCACATTCGGAACAAGTATGCTCACACCGATCTGACCCCCCCAGTTCGGAACAAATAAATAGGAGAGCTTCAGATCATTCACAAAATAGGGATCAATGGAATACGCCCTGTTCGATGTGTTGTCGATGTATTGTCTGCTGACATACTTTGACAGTACACTGAGAGAAATATTGGCCGGAAGCATATATTCGAGCTGACTGGCGGCGACAACCGAGGGAGAATATGCCAGCGTAGAGTTACCAATGTTCTCCTCCACCTGGTATGGCTCATTCTCAGGGTCCGACCAGTAATCCCAGTTGTCGGTGTAGTTCACAAAGTCACTGATCCGGTTCCGGCTGAGTGTAAGGTTACCGCTCCAGACAATCTTGTTATAGAGATTCACGCCTGCCTCCAGTTCAACTCCTGCCCTGTAGCTCTTCTCAACGTTGGTCATCACCGGGTAACCGGTCTCGTTGATCTCACCCGTCAGCACCAGCTGATCCGTGTAGTCCATCAGGTAGAGCGTGATCCCGGCCCGATAGGCATCTCCACTTAACGAATAACCTGCCTCATAGTCGTTCAATGTCTCATGCACAGGCGGCCTGCCTGCAGGAGCATCGGTAAAATTGTTGCGGTTGGGTTCCCTGCTGGCCCTCGACCAGGAGACAAATGCACGCTGACCATCAGTCGGCAGGTAACTGATTCCTGCCTTCGGATTAAAAAACAGATAGTTATGATCCTGTGTCACATCACGGCTATTGTCGTCCGTTCCCTCCAGCATATAGTCGATTCCCCTCAGCTGAAGATCCATGAAGGCTGTCATTCTATCGCCTATATCGTAATAGTATTTTCCATAGAGATTCCAGTCGCTTTTATCCCCTGTGCCATGATACCATTGATGACCTTTTTTATTGTTACCGAAATGTTCTGCCCAGATCACCCTGCCAAAATGAAGTCCGATATACCGGTTCCATCCTCCACCAACAATCACTCTTCCCCTGGCGCTTTCATAATTCAGGGACGCAATGGCCCCATAAAAATCATTATCCAGCCACTTTCGCCTGATCAGATCAGTTGAAAATATGGTATCAGAACCAATAACAGGAATTTCCATGCTATAATCGGTATAATCCTCAGACTCCTTATACTGTTCATAGTAACCGCTGCCATTCGTATAATGCAATGCACCATTGACGTGCAAACGCTTCGAGAGTTCCCTGGAATAGTGAAGCTGATAATGGATCTGGTCGTAATGGTCTATCTGGTTCTCATAAAAAGCAGATTGTCCGGCAGTATCGGTATAAATCCCCATCTCATTATAGGTCCGGTCAGTCGCAAGCATTGATGATGGCACACCGCCCCACGACTGATACAGCTCCTCGAATCCACCGAATGTGATGAATTTAAGGCTTGATTTCTCAGTATACCAGCCGGCTGACAGATAATATGATTGCAGGTCGGTCCAGGAGCGGTCGATATAGCCGTCTGAGTGAAGATCAGATAATCGGAGATCGACGGCGAACCGATCCTTGATCAGTCCTGTCCCGGCGGAAAGACTGTTTTTTAATGTATTGAACGACCCGGCTGTCAGGTCGTACCGAGCATACGGCTCCTTCTCGAAAAATTTTGTCTGCATATTGACCGTCGCACCAAAAGCTGCCGCACCATTGGAGGAGGTTCCCACACCCCGCTGGATCTGGATCTGCTCGGTTGATGTGGCCAGGTCGGGCAGGTCGACCCAGAATACACTATGCGTCTCCGCATCATTCAGTGGAACCCCATTGATGGTTACATTGATCCTGTTGGCATCGGTTCCCCTGATCCGCATGGAGGTATATCCAATGCCATGACCCGCGTCGGAAGAGGTGATCACAGAAGGGGTCAGGCCAACAATGTAGGGAATATCCTGACCAAAATTCCTTTCAGCGATCTGATCCCTGTCCAGGTTCACAAATGCCATGGGTGTCTTCTCTCCTGCGCGTAATGCACTGATGGTCACCTCCTCTCCCAGGAAAGAGCGGGACTCCAGGGTGATTCTGCCCAGATCGGTATCGCTGTTTACCCTGATGTTTTTTGTAAAAGTCTCAAAACCGACAAAGGAGATCCTTACCTCGTAGCTTCCCTGCTGAAGTCCGGGGATTAGAAAGTATCCCTTTACATCTGTCGATGCCCCCCTGTCCAGGCTGGGAAGGTGAATAGTGGCCCCCGTAAGAGGCTCATTTTCAAGATCTGTAACTGTACCGCTCAGCGCATATTGGGCACCTGCATGCATGGCAGCGGCCAATAGCACAAGTCCAAACAAAACTTGCTTTTTCATCATAGGAATATGGTTTATAATTCACATAAAATATGCATTTCCCTTCGCCGGCACTACCCGGATCAGGTTCTAAGGGTATGATCTCAGCCTGTCATTTAAGGCACCCCCCTTAGTGAAATTACCCTACAAAGGTACGAATGATAATTTAAATTGAAAATTCGTTCTTGTTAAATTCTCCGAAAGCAGGTCCTCTCCGGCCTGGTCCGCAATGAAAAAACAGTCTCCATCACTTTTACGGGGCTAATATTGTCCTATTTCCTTTCTGAAGCCAATATACCTGTAGTGACATGGTTCCTTTCGCTCTCTGAAGCCAATATACCTGTAGTGACGTGGTTCCTTTCGC
>CAYOVC010000039.1:0-13254 GCA_964407305.1 uncultured Bacteroidaceae bacterium
ATAAGTGATAGAAAAATGTATTTCACTAGCATAATTTAATAATTTTTGTGAGCCGATTTTAATTTCGTCAATAAGACAAAAATAATTTTATCATGACCAATTTGGTCTAACTCCACTAATAATTTTTTTACCTTTGCCTTTCTAACATAAAATGTATCTTTATTTGCAATTTTTTAGCTAATGTCACCTACTACGCCCATAAACTAAAATGATGTCTTCATCAATTTTCTTTCATTATTCTGTACCATATTTAAACCCCGGGTTGTGCACCGGCATTTTTGCACCTGAAGCTTCTCGCCAGGATTGAAGCTTATTACTTAATTCTGCTGCAACTTCCGGTAATTCAACTTTAATGTCAAAGGACTCTGAAGTATCTTTTTTGAGATCATAGAGCTCAACCTCTCCCGTTTCATAAAACTCTATCAGTTTATAATCACCTTTTCTAATAGCACCAGCAGGAGAATCCCCTTTCCCACCATAATGAGGATAATGCCAGAAAAGTGCTTCCCGCTTGAGGTTTTCTCCCTCAATCAGGGGAAGAAGGCTTTCACCATCAAGATCACTGTGCTTTTCGTAAGCAATTCCACATGCATCCAGGATAGTTGGGAAAAAGTCTATTGCATGAACAGGTACTCCGGAAACACTTCCTGCTTCGGTAATACCCGGAATTTTTATAAGAAAGGGCTCTCTGATACCCCCTTCATACAACCATCCTTTTCCAGCCCTCAATGGAGCATTAGTTGTTGGTGAGCCTTCGGCAGTCGATAGGCCTCCATTATCTGAGGTGAAGCATACGATGGTACTTTTATCAAGTCCGGATTCCTCCAGTATATCAAGCAGTCTCCCGATATTTTCATCCATAATTTCCAGCAAGGCGGCATATTCAGCATCTGACTGCACCAGCCTTTCCCTCCAGTGCCATTTAGGATTTGGTGACTCCTGATACCATACAATATCTCTGGTAAATGTCTGTAATGTATCTAATCCCATACTATTTGCTTTTGCACGATACTTCTCCACTTTTTCAGGTTTGGGCTGGATAGGCGTATGGACAGCATAAAAGGAAAGCATCAGGAAAAATGGACTATCCTGATCTTCATTTATCCATCTGATACTTTCGTCCACTAATCTGTCAGTTAAAAATTCTCCTTCAGGACCATCTTTTAGGTGCGGATTGTTATAGGGAGTATAGTACCCTTTACCCTCTCTACTATTGCCATTGGGACTTCCTTTTAACCAACCTGCTATATTTTTGTCGAACCCCTGATGCTGGGGATAAAAAGCTGAATCGTGAGAGGCATGCCATTTGCCGGCAAAACAGGTTCTGTAACCACCGTCTTTCATTGCACTGCCAATCGTGACCTCTTCACGAGGCAGGTTGTATATATTTTCGGGAGAGATCATGGCATATTCAGCCATCCTTTCTTTATCTATGTCTGCCTGGTACCCTTTTATCCAATCAGTGATACCAGATCTCACGGTATATTTTCCAGTAAGGATACTTATACGACTTGGTGAACAAACCGGAGAAGAAGCATACCCGTTCGTGAATTGCATACTTGATTCTGCTAGCTTGTCAATATTAGGGGTTTCATAATATGTGCTGCCGTTATATCCCACATCCATCCATCCCAAATCATCGGCAACGATCAATATCACATTGGGTTTATCTATTTGCTGTAAACCATTTGAGCAACCTGTAAAGACGACTATGGCCGTTAAAATAAATATAAGTTTCTTAATTCTCATTTTTCGTATATTTGTTCAGGGGTTACATCTTCATCATCACCGGTAATTGCGATTATATTATCCGGCCATACAACCAGTGTAATCAGCATATTGAATGCCGATCAAAGAAAAAACTTAAAAAGGTGGTTTTTACTCTCATAATGAAAATTTTTAGGTTAATATTAAGTGTTCGTTTTTTATTAAATTGAATTTCTCATTAAAAAGAACTAATCCTAAAAAAAGCAGATACTACATCAGAGGATACTGGTCATTATTTTGAACAATGAATTGCAATACAATTTTAAGGAATTGTAGCCCAAAAGACTTTTATTATTATTGATATTTTTTGGGTAAATCATGCGAATTGTGTGGCTGAATAATGCACAAAAATTCTTGCCATACTTTTAATGTACTTAACTCTTGCATGTTATGTTTTTAACAGGCAATTTGTTTTCCGTTTTCGAATATTTGTGTTAATATGCATTTTAGAGAATAACGATATATATTTACATGAACTTAATCCGCTGTTATATTGGTTTTTCACGGGCACATTGGAGAAGTAAGCAATTCATATGACTAATTCCTGTAAAATACAAAGCTTTTTGATTATTATGCTTTTCTTGTCGTCAACTGCGACAATTGCAAGAGCGTTCGATACATTAAACATTGAACGTTATAATATCAACTCGGGATTGTCATCAGATTTTATCAGAACCGTTTACCAGGATACTGAAGGATATATATGGTTAGCAACATCCAACGGTCTCAACCGATTTGACGGCTACAAATACCGTATCTACAAACCCAACTACGAACAGGAAAAAACTTTTAACTCGGTAAACCTCCTTACTATCGCTGAAGATCAGCAGGATAGATTATGGCTCGGCACAAGACCAAATGGAATCAATGTGTTTAACAAGCTTACAGGTGAAGTAACGATTATTGACAGCAGAGATACAACCGGGATGGCTATCCTGGGTAACAATATCAATCATCTTCTTTGTGACAGCCTCGGCCGGGTGTGGATTTGTACCTATAACGGATTAAATATGTACGATCCTGGAATAGATTCAATGTTTACATTTACAAATTCTGAAGACTCCGAAAACAATTTCTCATTTGGCACCATTTCTTATGCATACCAGGACAGTCAGGGTAAGATCCTGATTGGGAGTTGGGGAAATGGAATATACATCTTCAATGAAGAGAAACAGAATTTTGCCCGTTTATTACTAAATGATAAAAACAATTTAACCTCTAACCGCATCGTAAGAATACTTGAGGACAGGGATGGATATTTATGGTTGGGAACATGGGAAGCTGGAATATATAAAACAAAACTCCATAATTACAAAAACCTGGAAATTTTGCAGCATTACCATGCAAATTCTCAGGAGGGGAAAAAACTTTCAAGTGGGATCACTTATTGTCTCTTCGAAAATAATGATGGTTCGATATGGGCAGGCACTCCTTATGGATTGAATATTATTTCAAAACACCAAACCGGTAAACCGCAAATCAGGATCATTTCAGCAGGAAACGAACCCGGTAATATTTCACATAATGATGTATTTGATATTTACAGAGACAGATCGGGTATCATCTGGATTGCAACCGGTGGAGGCGGACTGAACAAAATCAACCCGTATAGGAAAAGGGTAGAAAGTTTCACAATCCCAAAAGTGGATGAATTTCACGAAACGCAATCGATCAGGTCATTCATTTTTGAAGAAAATGGAAAATTACTGATCGGTGTAAACGGACTGGGGTTCGGAGAGTACCATTTGTCAGAAGGAGAATTTATCCCCTATACCCAGATTGAGCGTTTCAGTGACCTTCCAACAGATATAAATGCTGCAATGTGCTTCCTTAATGACACAAAAGGAAACCTTTGGATCGGAACCCGATACAATGGTCTGTTTATGATTAACCATGCAACCAAAAGTATCTTGCAATACCTGAATTTTGATCCTGTTACCGGTGACAGGAGCAAGCTAATTAAAGTTCTCTATGAAGATCAACATGGATATATCTGGGCGGGAACCAGTAATGGACTATTCAAATTCACAGCATCAGGGCAAGATACCTCCTATACTATTTACCGTTACCTCTCGGATGAAAAGAACCCAAAGGCATTACTGGGGGAATATGTAAATGCAGTTTTCGAAGATTCAGATTCATTACTCTGGGTCGGTACCGTTGGAGGCGGTTTGAATATTGCAAAAAACATCAAAGATCATCATCATCCTATCCATTTCACTCACCTAACCACAAGAAGTATTCAAAAAGGAGCAATAAAAAGCAATATCATTTATGATATCCATGAAGACCAGCAGAACAGGATTTGGATTGCAACCGGAACCGCCGGATTGGCACTTTATAACAAAGATACAGGGATATTTACACATTACCTCAACCAGAACGGGATCAGGGAAAGTGCTGTTTATAACATCATTGAACTGGAAGGCAACTTGTGGCTCAGCACCAATGGTGGCCTAGTAAGATTCAGGGAAAGAGAAAATAATGAGTTCCAGGTGGAATTATTTAACACCTCTGACGGTCTGCTTGGAAATTTCTTTATTGATGGTTCCTTTTACAGCTCTCCGGATGGCAGAATCTTTGCCGGGGGATACTATGGCTTCAACATCATATCACCTGCTGATCTCACACGCAATTCCTATATCCCGCCAGTCGCTGTGACAGGAATATGGGTTGCAAATGATCCGGTCAATGCCTACGAAGCCATGGACCACGGAATCGTTCTGAAATACAATCAAAACAATATCCGGATCGAGTTCTCGTCACTTTCCTATGCACAACCATTAAAGAACAATTACGCATACAAGCTGATCGGTCTGGATGAGGATTGGCACAAGACCGATCATGAAGGACGATTAATCAACTATTCCCATTTGCCTCCGGGAAGGTATGAACTGTTGCTCAATGCATCTAACAACAGCGATATCTGGGCACCAGAACCTTTGCAGCTTAACATTCGTGTCAAACCGCATCCTGTCAGGTCGTGGTGGGCCATTGCCCTCTATATTTTTATACTTATTGTTGTGCTCGTGACCATCTACTATTTTCTGTTCAATAATATCAGGATCAAACAGGCATATGAGATAGAAAAGCTGGAAAGAAAAAAAGACGAGAATATCAACCAGTTCAAATTCAGGTTTTTCACAAACATATCGCATGAACTGCTGACTCCTTTATCGGTACTTTCATTTTCGGTTGAGAAATTACTGACCAGGAACAACAGCGATAAAGAACCATTACTGATCATGGACAGAAATGTGAAACGAATCCTGCACCTTATTTCCCAATTGCTCGATTTCAGGAAAGTAGAAAGCGGAAGCATGACTCCATTGGTATCTCCGGGAAGGTTCGATACGTTTGCTGAACAGATTTGTAATAATCTTCAGCCACTCGCAGAGAAAAAGAATATTTCAGTTATTTTGAAAGGAAACGCTAAGGATATGATCTGGTTTGATCATGACAAAATGAATAAGATTCTTTCCAACCTGCTTTCAAATGCATTGAAATATACGCCGGAAAACGGACAGATAATAATATTTTTCAACCTATATGTTAATAATGGCGGTAATTGGCTGCAACTAGAGGTAACCGATTCCGGAAAGGGAATAGAGACTGAAATGTTCGACCAGGTATTTGAGCGTTTTTACCAGGTCAGATCCGTAACGGGAAAAACTTTCGGTGTCGGAATTGGTTTAGCTCTTGCAAAAAGCCTTGTTGAGATACACAGAGGAATTATTGGTGTTGAGAATTCCATTGACTTAGGTGCAAAATTTACAGTGAATATCCCCGTATCCAAGAAGTTTTTTGAAGCACATGAAATACTCAACGAGGAACTGAACTACCAATTAAAAAATATTATCATCGATCATGATGACTCATTGCTGCCTGTGGAAGAGGAACCTAAGATAAACAACGAACAGCAAGAAACGATTCTCATCGTAGAGGACAACTCAGACTATAGAACTCTCCTTAAACAACACCTTTCCAATTATTACAATACCCTTGAAGCAGACAATGGAAGGATAGGGTATGAAATATGCAAAAAGATGCAGCCTAATCTTGTGATCACTGATATGATGATGCCTGTGATGGACGGTATTGAACTGTGCAACCAGATCAAGAACAATATAGAAACCAGTGATATCCAAGTCATCATGCTCACAGCAAGGACTGATGAAGAAACCCGCTATAAAAGCTATCTTTCAAATGCCGACAGTTACCTATCCAAACCTGTAGACGTAAGGACTCTCTTTACAAGGGTGGTTTCTCTGCTTGAACAGCGTCAAAAAATAATCCAAAGGTACAGCTTAGGGATGATGCCACGGACTGCTGATAAAGGAATATCTTCACTGGATGATAAGTTTCTGGAAAAGATCATGAACATAATAGAAGATAAAATCATAAATACAGAGCTGAATGTAATGGCACTTAGTCAGGAAGTAGGAATCAGCTCCTCCAACCTATACAGGAAATTAATGAGGCTAACCGGTATGGCCCCTGTGGAGTTCATCCGCTACATCAGACTTCAAGCTGCTGCAAAAATGATTGTTTCTGAAGATGTTAACATCTCAGAAGCAGCATATTCTTCAGGATTTAACGACCTCAGTTATTTCAGCAAAAGCTTTAAAAAACAGTTTGAAATGACACCTAAACAATATCAGAAAAAATATAGAAATATATAAACTACCAATAAATCAAAGTAAGAGATGGTATGGATGCTAATACACAGACTCCCAAGATCATGGAATCTATGGAAATATTTGAAAGCAATTGTGATTCTGGCCGTGTAATTTCGGCGTTGGAAAAAATATAACTCATGCCACAGAACCAGTCATTTGGGGCATAGCATTACTGTGTTTTATGTTTGGTCCATCTTGGGCCAGTGTGTTTTTCAGTATCAAGGGCACTGGGATTGTTGTCCTTCTGCTCAACAGATAGGACAAAGGTCGTAACCGACTTTTCTTTGTTAAGATATCCCTTTTCACAGTCATGGACAGAAGCAAAATCCTTAATCAAATCAAAATTCTCATTGATTGACGTTCTGTAAATTTTCTCTCCTGTGATGATGTAATCTTTCAGATCCAGCTGAATAAAATAATTGCCTTGTTCATTATTAGTGACTACAAGAACTACACTGTCTTTTTCAGGAGATATTGCTGCCAGCGTATTTGGATGATTGCTGTAAATATAGGAGTAGCCTGTTCTGATCAATGACGTGAATTGTTTCCGCACATAAAAGCCTTTCGTGCGTTGAATAGTTTTTTCTTCCAAATCATATCCTACCAGGGACCAAACCCCGTCAAAACCTCGACCCATGTATTGCCAATCGCACCATACTACGGGTTTCAACTCGCGCATATCTAAAATTATTCGATCAGCCATGAACAGGAAATTCTCCCAGCCCTTTTTCCTGATATTGAGCGGACCGGATTCCGATTGCCAGAGTTCAATATTATTTTGGCTTGCAAAGTCATGCAGTTCCTCTCTTCTTTTACCCGCATAAGTGTGTACGTTGATCTGACCGATTAGCGGCAGCAATCCATTCTCTTTGTATTGTTTCACTCCTTCAATACCCTCATCAATACTGTTGGCATCCATGACGGAAATGGCAGAATAACCAAGCATATTACGCTGTTCCATTTGTCCATAAAGTTCACGAATCAGCCGTTCCTGGCTGGCCTGTCCAAATGCACAACCCTCCTGCTTACCCATGGCTTTCCACCAGTTGGAATAGGGTTCGTTGACCGGTGATATGGTACTGAATGTGATCCCATAAGTATTCCTGTAATATTCCACGCAATCAAGGAGGTAAATTGCAAAATCGTCGTAATGGTCTTCACGAAGGTTTTCCAATCCCTCCTGATGCCCGGATGAACAACCACTTTTTGTCATCCAGTAGGGCGGTGAATAATTGACTGCTTCATAAATGGCATCCGGTCGCATCCGATTCAACTTTAGTAAAATATTGCGTTGTGAACTATCCCTCGACCAGTCATAGGATCTGTGTTCTGAGAGTTTGTAACCTGGCACCTGTGCATCCTCTCTCATGTGTTTGTGTGACGGATCATCACCGCCGCTGATATTGTACCTAAAAACATTCATGTTTAATTCTGAAGGATCGGTCAGCCATTCGCATGCCAGTTCCAGCTGATCATCTGGAAGACTGTTTCCCACATCATGGGCCCACCAGGAAAGGGAAACACCCCATCCTTTATGGGTCTGGTAGTTAATGGAAGGATCAATTGTGATACAATGCTGGGCATTAGATATTGCAACAATGTAAACGAGAAGAAAAATCAGACTGAATCTTTTCATTTAATCGATTTTTGTATTTTGTACTGAAGCGTGTTAAATAATATTTAAGAAAGCATACAAGATATATGCTTAATCTACGGAAACTTTGAAGCAATTTACCCTGAAATAAAGAGCATGAATGTGATATATTAGGCAATAATTATGTGGAATCGGTCAGAAAATTGGAAGATATGGCTTCAGGTGGTTCTGATCCTTCCTTCCGGATGTGGAGATGGAAAATTTGACAAGTATCCTAAAATAATAGGATTATACAATATAATGTTGGCATTTTTGCATGTGGCCAAGGGAGATTCATTTCAATAGTATTAATTTGGGACTGTTGAATAATCAAAGTGATTCTGATCCCAGACAATAAGCTATAGAGAGTAGAATTTATTAGCAGATTAACGGATATGTAAAATTTGCATAGCAGCTGAAAAAAATGGTGAAAGCCGGATTTTCCGCTGCCATTTGTACGCAGACCACCTAAATGGAGAGAGAGGTGAACGGACTGATGACCTGCGACCGGAAGATGATCAAGCTTGATGAACAGCGTGTACGGGTGATCAATATGGAGTTGATCAATATGGTTGAGGAGCGGCCTCTTTCATTTTGGTAACCTGAACTGATTGCAGTGCTCAGATCAATTTGCCCAATTAATTTGGCTATATGTCCTAATTTATTTTGTATGAAATGTTGAACTTGCAGGTCTATATAGGGGAAATATTGCTCCGCGAAACGATTAGCATCATCATATTATGAAACACATTTGTATCCTTCCTATGCTTCTGGTACTTTTTTCCGCCTGTTCAAAAAACGGTAATGAGCTTTCTCTTTCGGGGGAGTGGAAGTTGTTGCTTGACAATGCCGGAGTTGCGCAGGATGATGTAATCGCCACCCTGGAATATGAGCATACAATCATGCTACCCGGAACGCTGGATGAAGCGGGATACGGAGCCCCCCTGCAACCTGACAGCAGTCTCACCAAAGAGGTGATGAGCGCCCTGGCCAGGAGATTCAACTACGTGGGACCAGCCTATTATTCAAAAGAAATTACCATTCCTGAACATTGGAACGGACAGCGCGTTATGCTCACACTGGAGCGGGTCATATGGAAATCAACGGTATGGGTGAATGGTGTGCGTGCCGGGAGTGCAAATTCATTGACCACACCCCATTATTATGAGCTGACGGAATTGGTGGAGCCGGGGACACATACCCTCACCATCTGTATTGATAATCGCAGGCAGGTGAATATCAACAAGAAAGATTTTGCGCATGCGTATACCAACCAGACGCAGATCAAGTGGAATGGGATACTGGGTGATCTTAAGCTCCAGGCCCTTCCCGTTACTCATATCGAGCATGTGGATATTTTTCCGGGATATGCTACTGGCGAGGTTGCCGGAAGCATCCGCCTTTCTGGTACTCCCGGGGCAGGTCAGGCACTGAAGTTTAAGCTCAGGGCCCCGGGGGGAAAGATCGTGGGGTCGGCAGGTGCTGAAGTGACAGGGGATGAGACAACCTTCCGCTTCGCGGCTGGGGAACAGGTAAGCGGCTGGAGCGACATGGATCCGGCGGTGTATGAGCTGGAGGTATTGCTGCTGGATGAAAATAGGAATACCATTGACAGCAAGCGGGAGACATTCGGGTTCAGGAATATTGAAAAACGCGATGGGCACCTGGTACTGAACGGTAAGAAAATCTTTTTGCGGGGAACCCTGGAATGCGCCATATTCCCCATTACCGGTCACCCCCCGCTTGATAAGGAAGGATGGAGAACCCTGCTTCTGAAGGCTCAGAATTACGGTTTGAACCACCTGCGTTTTCATTCCTGGTGTCCGCCAGAGGCTGCCTTTGAGGCTGCAGATGAACTGGGTTTCTACCTGCAGCCGGAATTGCCCAGCTGGAGCCTTACCTATGGCGAGGACCCTGAAGTGGTGGCGTTCATGAAGACAGAGGCGGACCGGATCCTTCGGGAATACGGGAACCATCCTTCGTTCGTTATGTTCTGCATGGGCAATGAGCTGATGGGTGATTACGAGCTGATCAACGGCTTGGTGAAACGACTGAAAGATGCCGATGACCGGCGGCTGTATACGGCCACGGCATTTACCTTCCAGGAGGACCACTGGGGATTTCATGAGCCTTTCGATGATTTTTACATTACCCAGTGGACAGATTCCGGATGGGTGCGCGGACAGGGAGTGTTTGATCAGTACCCGCCCAATTTCAGGCACAATTACAGCAAGGCCATTTCGCATATAGAAATCCCTGTGATTTCCCACGAGATAGGTCAGTATACCGTGTTCCCCAACATGGACGAGATCAAAAAGTACACCGGGGTGCTCGACCCTTTGAATTTTAAGGCCGTACGCAATGACCTAAGAAAAAAGGGCAGGCTGGATATGGCTCCGGCATACACGGAAGCTACTGGAAAATTTGCCACGATATTGTACAAGGAGGAGATTGAACGGGCCTACAAAACACCTGGTCTGAGTGGATTCCAGTTGCTGGATTTGCATGATTTTCCTGGACAGGGAACTGCGCTGGTAGGCATCCTCGACGCGTTCTGGGATTCCAAGGGATTCACCTCCGGTGATGAATTCAGACAATTTTGTTCCCCGGTTGTACCGTTGCTTTGGTTCGATAAGGCGGTGTATTCGGTCGCCGAAGTTTTTGTGGCTGATGCAGGGATGTCGAATTACCATGGAGCCCGAAAGGAAGCGGCGCTTTTTTACACAATCACCGACCGCTCCGGAAATCTGGTCAGTGAAGGCTCTTTTACTGCCAAAGATGTTGATCACGGAAGCGTTGAGCGGATGGGAACCATCACATTCCCCCTTTCAGAGGTAACCACTCCAAATGTGCTTAACATAAGGCTGTCGCTCGAAGATACTCCATATACCAATAGCTGGCAGGTTTGGGTATATGACAATACAACACCTGCTGAGGCAGGAACAGTATTAGTGACCCAATCCTACAGTGAGGCACTCGAAGCACTCGAAGCAGGTAGAAAGGTGTTGCTTTCCCCACCACTGGATCATATCAGGGGCATTACCGGCAAGTTCGTCCCTGTATTCTGGAGCCCAGTTCATTTTCCGAACCAGCCAGGTACCATGGGTGTACTCTGCGATCCTGAACATCCTGTCTTTGATGACTTTCCCACTGAATTCCATTCCAACTGGCAGTGGTGGGATATCTGCAAGCACTCTGAGACCATGAAGATTGACGGGCTGAAGGTAAAACCCCTCATCACGGTCATGGATAATTTTTTCAGTAACCGGGAGCTTTCCAACCTCTTCGAGACCAGGGTTGGTGAGGGATCATTGATATTCTCCTCCATTGATATGGTTCAGGGTTTGAATGAAAGACCAGCATCGCAGCAATTAATGAAAAGTCTGCTGGCCTATATGAATTCAGACTCTTTTACACCGGAAAATGAAGTTTTAGTAAAAGAGTTGGAGTCGCTTTTCGAATTTACTCAAACGCAGGAGCAAGACGCATTTTCGATCTATGAATAAAAAAATGTTTTCCTTCCCCTGTTCACTTTATTTTGCCGGCAATTACAAAAATATCAGGAAACCTATATTTTGAATTATAACTTATATTTTATAACTTATATTTTATAAGATGACAAAAACACCACGAACACATTTTCCCTTAACGGGTTACCATGGACCGGAATTTTTTTGTGACCGGGAACAAGAGCTGGAACAGCTGATTACCAACATCAAAGGCAACCAGTCAACAACGCTCGTAGCATTACGAAGGCTGGGTAAAACAGCGCTTATCCACCATCTTTTTCACTACCTGGGACGAGGATATATTAAAGTCTACATCGATATATTACCTACCGAATCCCTCAACGATTTGCTCAACCAGCTGTCGACCGCCATGATCTCTCAATATTCCGAGCGCAGCAACATCGGAAAAAGAATATGGCAGCTCATCAGGTCACTGCATCCGGTTATTAGCTATGATGCATTGAACGGCACACCCCAGGTTACCCTTAAAACCACTCCGGTTGAAAGCAAAAAGACAATAACTGAAATGTTTGCTGTACTTGAAGAGCAACCGAAGCCAGTCGTTATTGCGATCGATGAATTTCAACAGATCCTGGAATACCCCGAGAAACAGACAGACGCATGGTTAAGGTCCGTGGTACAGCAGCTAAGAAACGTGAGCTTCATCTTTTCGGGTAGTCAGCAGCATGTAATGACCGATCTTTTTACCAATCCTGCCCGACCCTTTTTCAGAAGTACAACTCTTCTGAAAATTGGCAAAATCAACGCAGAGAATTATTCTGAATTTATCTAGAAACAATTCAGGAAACAGGCTGTTTCAATTTCAAAAGAGACAGTCACCGAGATACTGAACTGGACCAACCTGCACACCTGGTACGTACAGCTATTATGCAACAGGGTATATTTATCTGCAGAAAAAACTGTTACCAGCGATTCCTGGAAAAAAGAGGCGGTCAAAATTCTGAAAGAGCAGGAATTTGTTTTTTACGGATACAGGGAAATGCTGACAAAGCCACAATGGAAACTTCTGAAGGCCATTGCCAGGGATATTGCAGTGTATCAGCCATCTTCCAGCGAATTTATTAACAGGCACCATTTGGGCAATTCCTCTACGGTAATTCAATCTCTCAAATCGTTGATAAAAAAAGTGCTGGTCTACAGGGAACTGGATGAAAACGGAGAAACCTATTATGGCATCTACGATATTCTGCTTGGACAATGGCTTCTGCAGACAGACCCCCGGTAATAGCCTGCCGGATCGAAAACTTACATTATAAAATCTCTGAAATTATTCCTGTTAACAGCGATAACGTTAGCTTGATAATTATCGGTGAAAGTTTTGGGATCAAGTCCGGTTATTTGTCCCAGTTCGCGATATGAAACCTCGTTGCCAACCTGAAAAGCAATTACATATTATCCTCATATATTATAATATTTGAGGATTGAATTCCTTAAATATCATATTTCCACATCAGTTCTCAGCTTAAAAGACAATACAATTCCGTCGAATAAGTCTCTAAATATAGGTGCTCGTTGTTAAGCGGGTATGGGGATAATTATTTCTATTGCAATAATGGCCGAATGGTCACTCACCTCTCAGCTGAAAGTCTAGTGGCGGACCTATTTTGCCAGAATCGCTTCATCTGTTAAAAACTGCTTCATCTCC
>CAYOVC010000040.1:0-12917 GCA_964407305.1 uncultured Bacteroidaceae bacterium
TTCGATTTCCTCTCCAATGTTTCCAACAAGTATGGCATTGGTTTCTGGAAACCGGGCGCCGGAATCATCCACCAGGTGATCCTCGAGAACTATGCCTTTCCCGGGGGAATGATGATTGGCACCGACTCCCACACGGTCAACGCAGGCGGCCTGGGCATGGTCGCCATCGGTGTTGGCGGTGCAGATGCTGTCGATGTAATGGCCGGGATGCCATGGGAGCTGAAGTTTCCTCAACTTATCGGCGTGAAATTAACCGGAAAGCTGAGCGGGTGGACCTCCGCCAAGGATGTGATTTTGAAGGTGGCCGGACTGCTTACCGTAAAGGGTGGGACAGGCAAGATCCTCGAGTATTTCGGCGAGGGTGCGGAGAATATCTCCTGCACCGGCAAGGGCACCATCTGCAACATGGGTGCCGAGATTGGCGCCACCACCTCCCTGTTTGGTTACGACGAGAAGATGAGGGCCTACCTCAGGGGAACGGAACGGGCCGACGTAGCTGATGAGGCAGACAAGGTAGCTGCCCACCTGACCTGCGATCCCGCGGTATATGCCGAACCGGAAAAGTATTTCGATGAGGTGATAGAAATCAACCTCGATGAACTGGAACCGCATATCAACGGTCCTTTCAGTCCGGATAAAGCCTGGCCGCTGTCGGAGTTCGCAGATGCGGTGAGGGAAAATGGGTATCCCCGCGAGCTGGAGGTGGGACTCATCGGTTCGTGTACCAACTCCTCCTATGAGGACATCACCAGGGCGGCATCGGTGGCAATGCAGGCGGTGGAAAACGGTCTGAAGGTGGCTACGGAATTTACGATTACACCCGGCTCCGAGCAGGTGCGGTACACGGTGGAGCGCGACGGACTGCTGGGGGTGTTTGAGAAGATCGGCGGGGTGGTACTGGCCAATGCATGCGGACCGTGTATCGGACAGTGGGCCAGGCACAATGCCGACAAACAGGAGAAAAACTCCATTATCACCTCCTTCAACCGTAACTTTGCCAAGCGGAACGACGGCAACCCGAATACGCACGCTTTCGTGGCATCGCCCGAGATCGTAACAGCAATGACCATTGCGGGCGATCTGACGTTCAACCCGTTAAAGGATACACTTACCAATGACGATGGGAAACAGGTGAGACTGGAGGAACCATCGGGGATCGAGATGCCGCTGCAGGGATTCAGCGTGGAGGACAGCGGGTACCAGGTGCCTGCTGAAGATGGATCGGGCATACAGATCGAGGTACATCCGGAATCAAGAAGGCTGCAGCTGCTGGAACCCTTTGAGCCGTGGGATGGAAATGACCTCAGCGGAATGAAGCTGCTGATCAAGGCAGAAGGGAAATGTACGACCGACCATATCTCGATGGCCGGACCGTGGCTCAGGTACCGCGGACACCTCGATAATATATCCAACAACCTGCTCATCGGGGCGGTCAACTATTTCAACAAGGAGACCAACAAAGTGACGAACCAGCTTACCGGCGAGACGGCAGAGGTGCCGGAAACAGCCCGGGCCTATAAGGCTGCCGGCATCGGATCGGTGGTTATCGGCGATGAAAACTACGGCGAGGGCTCATCGCGCGAACATGCCGCCATGGAGCCGAGACACCTCTTCGTAAAGGTCGTCCTGGTAAAATCTTTTGCCCGCATACACGAGACAAACCTCAAGAAACAGGGGATGCTGGCACTTACCTTTGTCAACAGGGACGATTACGATAAAGTGAGGGAGGATGATACGATCAGCGTCACCGGACTCGGGGAGTTTAAACCCGGGAAGAACCTGCTAATGACACTCGATCATGCCGACGGCACCTCCGAACAGTTCGAGGTGAGCCACTCCTATAATGAGACCCAGATCGAATGGTTCAAGGCAGGATCGGCACTGAACCTAATCAGACTTTTAAACAACCAATAGCCCTATCGGAAACACTTTGAACAAAGAGGCAATGATCGATGCACTGGCCAAAACCGGTGCGTACCTGAAGCATCATGCGGAGAGCAACCTTGCAATGCCGGCCGGAGCGGGACGACCGTTCAGAGAACTATCTGACCGGTTCGAAGAGACCATCCGCACCGAGCATACCCACAACGGTTTCTTCACCGAAAAGTTTGTCAGACAAGCCATCGCCGCTATCGCGGGATCGCTCGAAAAAGAGCAGCTGCAGCGGTGGGTGGACCGCTATCCCCTGCTGCCGGCGGAACCCGGAAAGAGAAAAACCATCGGCGTGGTAATGGCAGGAAATATCCCACTGGTGGGGTTTCACGATATGCTCTCTGTGATCATGTCGGGCAATATATTTCTCGGGAAGCCATCGTCGAAGGATGACCGGTTACTGAAGCACGTGGCAGAAACCATTTGCCTCTTCGAACCTGCGTTTTCGGACAGGATCAGGTTTACGAACGAATATTTGACCGCTGCCGATGCGTTTATTGCTACCGGCAGCAACAACAGCGCCAGGTATTTTGACTACTACTTCAGGGATAAGCCCCATGTCATCCGGAAAAACAGGAACGGTGTTGCTGTGCTATCAGGCCGGGAGACAGATGAGGAGTTGATGCTTCTCGGAGAGGATATTTTTTCCTATTTCGGACTGGGATGCAGGAATGTTACAAAACTCTTTATCCCTGAAGGATTTGCACCCGAAAGATTGATGAGGGTATTCGAATCATTCAATTGGCTGCAGGAGCACCATAAGTACAACAATAACCTTGCGTACAATCGTTCCGTATACCTGATGAACCGGATCCATTTTTATGACAACGGAATCCTGCTCCTGAAAGAGGACCAGGGAACTGCAAGTCCGGTTGGAGTTGTTTATTATGAAAAATATTTGCAACTTGAAATTGTAAAGAAAAAAATTCTGGAATCGCAGGGGGATATTCAGTGTGTTGTATCAACCATTGAGGAAATTGAAAACCGAATTCCACCAGGTACGAGTCAGTCGCCCACGTTGTGGGACTATGCAGATGGTGTCGACACCATGGAATTCTTAACCAGGGTAATAAAGGGTAATGGTATATAAATTCAGGATCATATCGGATGAGAGCAAGGATTTTGCACGGGAGCTGCTGATCAACAGCGATCAGACATTTCTCGATTTTCACCATTGCCTGCAGGGCGATCTCGGGTATGATCCCGACCAGCTCTCCTCCTTCTTTATCACCAACGCCTCATGGGAAAAGGAGCTGCAGATCACGCTGATCGATATGATGGACGATGGGAACGACAGCTGCCTCACGATGGACCGGGCTCTCATAGAGGACCATGTTGCTGAAAAAGGCGACCGGATGCTCTATGTGTTCGACTTCTTCTCCGAGCGCTCCTTTTTTATCGAGCTTACAGAGGTGATCGGGGTGGATGAGAGCAAGGCACTTCCAAAGATCGTTTTCTCCAGCGGTACCCCTCCTCCACAGATAGAGATGGCGCTCGACGACTTCACATTCACCGACGAAGATTTTGACGACGACTTCTCCAACGGGTCGCTGGATGATGAATTTGGTGAGGGATTTGATTTTCCGGACAGCGATTCGTTTGATGATGACTAAAACCCTGGTTGTACTTGCTGGTCCCACAGCTGTTGGAAAAACAACTGCCGGAATAACCCTGACCAAAAAATATGGCTCGGAGATCATTTCCGCCGATTCCAGGCAGATCTACCGGGAGACCACCATCGGAACCGCTGTTCCAACACCTGAAGAGCTGGCTGAGGTACAGCATCACTTCATTCAATCAATCAGTCTGTCCGGTTACTACAATGCCAGCATGTATGAGCAGGATGTGTTAAATAAGCTGGAAGAGCTTTTTAAAAAACATGATGTTGTATTTATGGTAGGAGGTTCCGGACTCTATATCAGCGCGGTGTGTTTCGGTATTGACGACCTTCCGGCTGTTGATCAGCAGCTGCGTGAAACGTTGGCGCAGCGATTCCGGGAAGAGGGCATTGGGTGGATCAGGGAGGAGCTGAAGCGAGTCGACCCGGTTACGTTCGAGAAAACGGACCTGAACAACCACTTCAGGATCCTGAAGGCGCTGGAGGTCTCCATCCAGACCGGCAGACCCTATTCATCGTTTCTGACGCGGAGCAGAAAGAAGCGGGATTTCAGGATCATCAGGCTGGCGCTGGATATGGAGCGGGAACAACTGTATAGCAGGATCAACAGCCGGGTGGAGCGGATGATCGGGGCCGGGTTGGTCGACGAGGTGAAAGGACTTGAACAGTACCGGGGTAAGAATGCGATGAAGACAGTGGGATACCGGGAGATCTTTAGTTATCTTGACAACCGGATATCATTGGAAGAGGCGGTGGATCTTATAAAGAGAAACAGCAGGAAATATGCAAGGAAGCAGCTAACCTGGTTCCGGAAAAACAACCTCTTTCCATGGTTTCATCCGGAGGAGACAGAAAGGATGGCGGCCCTGATCGACTCCCGGTTAAAAGAGGATGGTTCGTCTCTTTGCGGAGAGGGTTGAACACTGACCCTGTTATCAGATAAGAAAAGACCCTGCTCCCTATTTGTAAAAAGTTTTTTTAAATGCTGAAAACTCCTTGCTGCCATATGCAATGCGCTTCCAGATTGCGAAAAGAAACCCCAGCCCATAACCGGTAAGCTGAATGTAACTGGTCAGAACAGAGAGAGAACCGATGAAAAGGCTTCGGTTTCTGATGGAAGAATCGATAAAAAGCAGCAGTATATGGACTGCGAAAGGAAGCAGGAACCAGGCTGACAGGAACAACGTCAGTATGATGATAAGTAGTAAACCCAATGTAAAAAGTGCAGGAAAAAAATGAATCAGCTTCAGTGATTCCGGATGTCTTTTATAAAGATTGATCCTGGCAATACCGGAGTTGAATACCTGCTTAAAGAACTGCCGGAAACTTGTTCTCCTTTTATGGTAAACAAATGCTTCACGTATTAAACGGGTTTTAAAACCATGTTTAAGAATGCGAATACTCATATCTATATCTTCACCAAACCGCATTTCACTGAATCCATTTGTAGCATTGTAGACCTCCCTGGAATATCCCATATTGAAACTCCTGGGATAGAACTTATCGAGCTTTTCGGTTCCTCCCCTGATCCCTCCGGTAGTGAGTAAGGAGGTCATGGAATAATTGACCGCCTTCTGAAAGCTGCTAAAACTTTCATGCGCTTTGTCCGGTCCCCCAAAGGCATCGGTGTACTCCTCAATCAGGGATTTCCGGACAGTCTCCATATAATGAACAGGCAGAACACAATCGGAATCGAGGAAAATACAGTAATTACCTTTCGCCTTTTCATAGCCATAGTTTCTACTCGGACCGGGCCCGGAATTACTTTTATAATAGTAATTGATGTTCAGTACCTTCGAATAGTTTCCAATCTCTTTTTCACAGGTCGATGTTGAGCCATCCTCAACGATGACAACGTCGAAATCACCATTCGTTTGACGAACCAGGCTATTGAGCAATTCATCAATCTCTTCCGGTCGGTTAAAAACGGGAATAATTATTGAAATATTTAACGCAGTCTGATTGTTCATCTCAAAAAAACAGATAATAGCTTCAGCACTCCTCTTCGATCTGGTATTTGTTCCGGTCGGTGGCCGATCGAGAGACCAGCTCGCCGAGGAAACCTCCGATAAACAGCTGTGAACCAATAACCATACAGGCAAGTGCAATGTAGAAAAGCACATTATCGGCCACCAGGCTCCCATGCAGATTGTGTCTGAGGGCATACCATTTCTGGATGCCGATAAGAACCAGTGCCAGCACACCGATAAAAAACATCAGCGTACCCACCAATCCGAAAATATGCATCGGCTTTTTTCCGAACCGGGTCACAAAGGTAACTGAGAGCAGGTCGAGAAACCCATTGATAAAACGCTCCATTCCGAACTTGGTAACACCATATTTCCGTTCCTGGTGCTGTACCACCTTCTCGCCGATCTTTTTGAAACCGCTGCTTTTGGCCAGCACCGGGATGTACCGGTGCATTTCGCCGTAGACCTCAATTCCCTTGATCACTGATTTCCGGAAAGCCTTTAGTCCGCAGTTAAAATCATGCAGCCTGATGCCGCTGATTCTCCTGGCTGCCCAGTTAAACAACTTGCTGGGCAGGTTTTTTGAGAAGAACGGATCGTACCGTTTTTTTTTCCATCCTGAAACCAGGTCGTATCCATCTTCAAGGATCATGCGCCGCATCTCCGGGATCTCCTCCGGGTTGTCCTGCAGGTCGGCATCCATAGTCACAACAATATCCCCCTGTGCCATCTGGAATCCGATCTGGAGGGCAGCTGACTTTCCGTAGTTGCGCCTGAATTTCACACCCTTTACAGAGGGATTATATTTCTTAATCTCCAGTATCTTTTCCCAGGAGCCATCGGTACTGCCATCATCGATCATGATCAGCTCATAGGAGAGGGAGTGCTCCTTCATTACCTTGTCGATCCATTCATTCAGCTCGTCGAGCGATTCAACTTCATTCAGCAGGGGTATAACCAGGGATATATCCATTATTCAGACTTATGATTCAGTTGGTTTAGGCTCTTTCTTTATGAAGATACCTGCGATTAAACCGGTAATTACAGCCAGAATCACCATGCTAATGACACCTCCGAAAGCCAGGGCAAAGGATGATCGTTTTTCGATCTTCTGCACCTGTTTTTTTCGCTGCTTCTTCATCTCCTTTTCAAAACGGTCGTACTGATCATCGGGGAGTTTCTCCTGGTACCGGGCATCCATCTTCTCCATCTGCTTGTCCATCTTCTCAATGGCAAAGTATTTTGTATCCTGGAGGTACCCCTTGTCCATCTCAAAAAGTGCAAAGGTAAAGAGTGCACTCAGGATGGAGGCGACGAGTCCGACAAGGAAACTGACCAGCACAAGGCGTCCGAACGGAGCAAATCCCTTTCCATACTCCTGTCTGAACATGACCAGGGAGACGACGATCAGAACGACGAACAGGGCTGTTGAAGCGATCATCGCCCAGGTCTCGAGCGATTGTCCGATGAAGTAGAGGATGAGTCCGAATACAATTGAAGCAAGGCCAACAATAGCTCCATAAACCAGTGATGCCTTAAAAACGGGAACCTTTTCTTGCTCTTCCATTTTGTATAGTTTTAGTTGATGACTGTTTACTTAATTGCATCAAAGAGTGTCAAACTCTTCAGGCTGCGTTTTTTCAAGCCATGAATTTAAGGAAAAAGAATGATAACAAAGGGGGGATTAGAAAAAAAAAGGGCAAGCTACTTATATCGCACCGCTACAACCGTCTACCCTTGCTACCTTCCGGTCCTGGGGGAGTTCAACAGGAGCTGGTCGTATAAGACTTGCCCAGTGCGCAAAGGTAGGAAGTTTTTCCTTGAATACAAACAGAAAGAACAGGTCGACAGAAAACAATTCGCCCCTGCAGAATCCGGGTAAAGGTTTATACCTTATTCAGATTCTGCAGGGACGGAATAATTATCAATCCGATTCAGAATCAGAATCAGATAGAACAGAATTTTCATGAGGCTGATCCACACTTAAGGATCAATCTGCTCCTGAATACTAATGCCATATCAGGATCCGGTAAGTAGTACCCGCATCCTAATCTGACATTCCAGCTATCCATGAAAACCCGGTTGCTGGCGATGCCATTCAACACCTATCAGCTGTTCTCCGGGCGCAATTTCCTCACTGTTGCTCCGGTGCGCCAGAGCTCCGACTCACGGAGTTCCTTCAGCTCTGCATCCAGCTTCACCCTGTAATCCGACTTACTGTTCGAGTCGATCGAGGCCTGTGCCTCTTCGCCCGTTTTAACCCTGCCATACAGTTCAGAGAAGACCGGCTGAACAGCATCCCTGAATTTCTTCCACCAGTCGAGCGCTCCCCGCTGCGCCGTTGTGGAGCAGTTGGCATACATCCAGTCCATCCCGTTCTCTGCCACCAGTGGCATCAGGCTCTGCGTGAGCTCCTCCACTGTTTCATTGAATGCTTCTGAAGGGGTGTGTCCGTTCTCCCTGAGCACATTGTACTGTGCAGCAAAAATCCCCTGGATGGCTCCCATCAGCGTTCCCCGTTCACCGGTAAGGTCGGAATAGACCTCCCGCTGGAAGGTTGTTTCAAAAAGATACCCTGATCCGACTGCAATACCGAGCGCCACAACCCTGTCGTAGGCCTTTCCTGTGGCATCCTGGAAGATCGCGTAACTGGAGTTGAGTCCGCGGCCCTCTACGAACAGCCTGCGCAGACTGGTACCGGAACCTTTCGGTGCAATAAGAATAACATCCACATCTTCGGGGGGTACGATCCCGGTGCGCTCTTTGTAGGTGATGCCAAAACCGTGTGAAAAATAGAGCGCCTTACCTGCTGATAGGTGCTTCTTAACAGTGGGCCACATGGAGATCTGACCTGCATCTGAAAGCAGGTACTGGATGATCGTTGCCCGCTCACAGGCCTCTTCGATACCAAACAGGTCCTTGCCTTCAACCCATCCGTCCTTCACAGCCTTGTCCCATGAAGCAGAATTTTTTCGCTGACCGATGATCACATTGATACCGTTGTCCTTGAGGTTCAAAGATTGTCCAGGACCCTGTACACCATAGCCGATTACAGCAACAGTTTCATCTTTAAGCACCTTCTGTGCCTTTGAAAGTGGAAATTCTTCTCTTGTTACGACATTTTCATCAACGCCGCCAAAATTAATTACAGCCATTATTATCGATTTAATTGTAGGTTAATACTTCTTCTTCATTTTCATTGTGGTACTGCTCCAACTCCTTCAGGTATGCACTGATCTCCTTGATCTGCTTCGTAAGTGCGATGCGGCCTGAACGGGCGAATTGAAGGATACCATAGGGTTCAAGCTCCCTGAACAGCTGTTGGGTTTCCTCTTTGTGACCGGTCTTTTCAACAACGATATATTCCGGCTCAATGGTAAGTACCCGTGCATTTGACTTCCTGATCAGGCTCTCCACATCATCCCCATAGGCAAAAGCTTTTGTAGGGATCTTATACAATGCGATCTCCTGGTAGACCAGTTCATCCTGCGTGTGATAAAATGCCTTCAGAATACCAATTTGCTTCTCAATCTGTTTTGTAACGGTCCGGACCATCGCCTCTGTAGTAGTTACAACAATGGTGAAACGGTAGATGCCCCTTACCTCCGATTCGGAGGTATTCAGGCTGTCGATATTCAGGTGCCTGCGCGTGAAGATCACTGTGATCCTGTGCAGCAGTCCGACCTTGTTCTCCGTAAAAATGGTTAACGTATACTCCTTTTTCATTCTATTTTATTTTTTTGAGGGCCACCCCGGCAAAATTCGATCATGATTGAATCTGGTACATGCCGGCGCCACCTTCATTTAGTTTATATCAATATATCAGTCGAGTCGCATTTCCGAAACCGTACCACCTGCCGGGATCATAGGGAAGATATTCCCCTCTTTCGCCACCTTTACCTCAAGCATAAAGGGTCCATCAACCGCAAGCATTTCCTGCAGCTCCTTTTTGAGGCTCTCACGCCCGGAGATCTGTTTGGCCGGTACGCCAAATCCCTCTGTGATCTTGAGAAAATCAGGATTAACCAATTCAGTATTTGCATAACGGCTCTGAAAGAAAAGCTCCTGCCACTGCCGTACCATCCCCAGGAAATTGTTATTCAAAAGAACGATTTTCACCGGCAGGTCATATTGAGCAATGGTCCCCAACTCCTGAAGTGTCATCTGGAACCCGCCATCACCCACTACAACAATTACCGGCCTGTCAGGCTTGGCAAAGGCAACACCCATGCCTGCAGGAATACCGAACCCCATTGTGCCCAGTCCACCCGATGTGATCCATGAGTTCTGCTTCTGGAAGCCGTAGTAACGGGCCGTTGCCATCTGGTGTTGCCCCACATCGCTAATGACAATCGCCTCCCCTTTAGTGACCTCAGATAGTGCATTGATCACCTCACCCATATGCATCTTCTCACCTTCGGGGTGAACATCCTTACTGATTACCTTTTCGTATTCGATCTCATTCAGCTCGCTGAAAGTCTGGAGCCACTTCTCATGGGTATTGTTTTTGATCTTCGGGATCAGCAATTCAAGTGCCTGCTTTGCGTCGGCATTAATAGCCACGTCGGTTTTTACGTTTTTGTCGATCTCTGAAGGGTCGATCTCGATATGAATCACTTTTGCCTGCTTGGCATAGGTAGCCAGATTTCCTGTCACCCTGTCGTCGAATCGCATACCGATAGCAATGAGCAGGTCACACTGATTCGTATTAACATTGGGGGCATAATTTCCATGCATTCCGAGCATACCGGTGTAGAGCGAGTGCGTTGTCGGAAATGATGAGAGTCCGTGCAGCGTACTTGCTACAGGAAGCCCGGCCTTCTCCACAAACGCTTTAAACTCCGCCTCAGCACCGGATATCGTCACCCCCTGACCAAGCAGTACGAGTGGCTGTTGCGAGGCGTTGATCAGCTCGGCTGCCTTTTCAACATCACTCATCCGTGGTTTGGGTTTTGGTACGTAGCTCCTGATGCTGTTCAATGGTTCGTAATTATACTCCAGCTCTTCAATCTGTGCATTCTTGGTAATATCCAGCACAACTGGTCCGGGCCTGCCGGAATTGGCGATAAAAAATGCCTTCGCCACCGCCTCGGGTATCTCCTCGGCAGTTGTGATCTGGTAGTTCCATTTGGTGATGGGCATAGAGACACTGACCACGTCGGTCTCCTGGAATGCATCAGTGCCCAGCAGGCTCGCACCCACCTGTCCGGTTATACAGACGACAGGTGTGGAATCGAGCATCGCATCTGCGAGTCCGGTTACCAGGTTGGTAGCACCCGGACCCGAGGTCGTGAAGCATACACCTGGTTTTCGTTTTACACGGGCATACCCCTGTGCCGCATGGATCGCTCCCTGCTCGTGCCGTACCATCACATGCTTCAGCTTGTCTTCATAATTATATAGTGCATCATACACCGGCATGATGGCACCGCCTATATACCCAAAAACGGTATCGACGCCCTCAGTTACCAGTGAACGCAACAGTGCCTCAGCCCCTGAAATCTTCTGGGCAACTTTGTTTTCGGTTGCCCCCCTGGTTTTAGTCTTTGTTTCCATAATTTCTACTATTAGAGTTAAGGGTACAGCATTGAATCATTTACGCTACTCCCGGTTAATTATTCTTTTTTAATTTTTTTGCTCCAGGTAATTTGGCCCGGATCGTTTCCACATAATCATTGTTTTATTACTCTTACGGCACCCTTATCGGCCGATGTCACCATCGATGCATAGGCCTGCAGTGCCTTACTAACTATTCTTTCCCTTTGGGGTTTCCACCCTTCTTTGGCAGCATCCATCTCATTCCTTCTGGATTCCATCTCTTCCCCGCTCACCATCAGGTTGATCGAACGCTCCGGGATGCTTATTTCGATCGCATCCCCATCCCTGATCAGACCAATCGCCCCCTTATCTGCCGCTTCGGGTGACATATGCCCGATGGAGAGTCCGGATGTACCACCCGAAAAGCGTCCATCTGTTATGAGTGCACATTGATCGCCCAGCTTTTTCGACTTGATATAAGAGGTCGGATAGAGCATCTCCTGCATTCCCGGTCCCCCTTTTGGTCCCTCATACCTTATTACAACAACATCTCCTGCCTTGATGTTGTTCTCCAGGATCGCCTCCACGGCATCATCCTGCGAATCAAACACCTTTGCTGTGCCATTGAAATTCAGCACACGCTCATCAACGCCAGCGGTCTTCACGATACATCCATCCACCGCGATATTTCCGTACAGCACCGCAAGACCGCCATCGGTCGAATAGGCATGTGCCATATCCCTGATACAGCCATTGGCACGGTCGGTATCAAGCTCCCGGTACCTCGACTCCTGCGATCCCATGGTAAGGTTGAACCTGCCGGCAGGAGCTGCCCTGTAGATTGTCTCTGCCTCAGGGTCGGGACTCCCCATGAGGTCATATTTTTCAAGCGCTTCGGCCAGGGTCTTTCCATCGACGCGGTGAACGTTACCGGCAATGAGTCCGCCCCTGTTGAGCTCGGCGAGGATCCCGAGGATCCCCCCTGCCCTGTTCACATCCTCCACGTGGTATAAGGAGCTGGGGGCCACCTTGCACAGAACCGGCGTGGTTCTTGAAAGCGCATCCATATCCTTCATGGTGAAGTCGACCTCTGCCTCGCGGGCAATGGCCAGGAGGTGCAGCACTGTGTTGGTTGAGCCGCCCATGGCAATATCGAGTGTCATGGCATTCTCAAAAGCTTTTCTTGTAGCGATGGATCGCGGGAGCACCTTGTTGTCGCCCTTCTCATAGTAGGCGATGGTGTTCTCAACCAGCTGCCTTGCAGCCTTCCTGAAAAGCTCTTTCCTGTAGGTATGTGTTGCCACCACCGTGCCATTGCCCGGCAGTGCCAGTCCGATCGCCTCATTCAGGCAATTCATTGAGTTTGCTGTGAACATACCGGAGCAGGAGCCGCATGTGGGACAAGCAGCTTTTTCGACCTGCATAAGGCGCTCATCGCTCACCGCATCATCGACCGCCATCACCATGGAGTCGACCAGGTCGAGCTTTTGTGTTCCGTCATCTCCCGCCTCCATCGGTCCGCCCGATACGAAAATAGCAGGGATATTCAGCCGCATGGCTGCCATCAGCATTCCGGGCGTGATCTTGTCGCAGTTGCTGATACAGAAGAGTGCATCTACCTTGTGGGCGTTGGCCATATACTCAATACTGTCGGCGATCATATCGCGGGAAGGCAGGGAATAGAGCATGCCGTCGTGTCCCATCGCGATCCCGTCGTCGATGGCTATGGTGTTGAACTCTGCAGCGAAATAGCCCATTGATTCTATGATTTCCTTAACCTCCTGACCAATCTGGTGGAGGTGGGCATGGCCCGGTACAAACTGGGTAAATGAGTTGGCAATGGCAAAAACCGGTTTTCC
>CAYOVC010000041.1:0-12820 GCA_964407305.1 uncultured Bacteroidaceae bacterium
TTACCGTTCAATAACCGGCTCCAGAATCATCTCTGTCTCCCGGGCAGCGTCCGACATGGTGGTGCGGATCAGCTTACCCATTGGTTTCGCCATCAAACCAGCGTTCATCCGTGAAATATACACCGAGCCATCTGACTTCTCATACACCGCTACCCGGCAGGGCATGAGGTTGGAGACGATGCGTTCGTCGTCCTGACTAAGAATTTTATAAGCGTGGTCGGGCTGACAGATCTCATAGACCTTTACCTGCCTGACCTCCTTGCCGAATTTATGCAGGGTGGCCTGTAGGTCATTCACGTGGGGAATCTTCCAGCCGTATCCTTCCACCGATTTTTCGATTTCTGCCATCGTTGTTTGAAAATCATGCTTACTTTTGTTCTCTTTAAGCATCATGGAGGGTGAACTGTAAAAAACGATCAGCAGTGCGATAACCGCTCCGCCGATCATACCGATGATCAATCCTGTTATCATGTTTTTCATTGTTAAAGTGTTAAAGTCAGATTATAAACCAGATCAATACATGAACGAGCTAATTCGGTTGCCTGCATCGCATTCATGAATCTTAAACGTTATAATAGGTACAACCAACTTTAATTTTTGTTCGTTAAAGCGACTTGCTGATGGCCAGAATAGGACGGCAGATACCACATTTTGAAACAGTTGAACTGCATTCTGTTGAGGCGGTGTTCTCTGCAGACAAGCGTTACAGATACCTGCTATCAATGAAATACAGCGACACGCTGTTGGATGCCGGAAGATCGCGCTCAGCCGCGGTGATCATGAAAAATCCGAGTGCTGCCGATGAACAGATGGCAGATGCTACGATCAGGAAGGTGGAGACCTTCATCTATCACCGGTTCAGCGATGTTCGGCAGCTGCATATCCTGAACATCTTCGCCTACCGTGCCACAGAACCTGGCGATCTGAACCTGACCTTCAGGGAGGAGGGGCCGCTACAGGTGATCGGTCCGGAGAATGATCATGTCATCAAAACGGTGGCGGAGCGTTGCGACTATGTGGTGCTGGCATGGGGTAACAACAGCGGTATCGACCGGGAGCTTTACGATGAGCGGGTTTTTCGGGTGAAGCAGTTGCTGCAGGCCTGTCCCGCACAACGTTTATTCTGTATTTCGGGAAAGAAAAAAACAAAACAGCCGCTGCACGGTTTGATGTGGGGGTACGAATATGCCATCGACACGGCAATGGAACACATGGAGAAAATATGATATCAATTGACAACATCACCATACGTTTTGGAGCATTCACACTGTTCGATAATATCTCGTTTCAGCTGAGCAGGGGCGACAGGGTCGGTCTGGTCGGCCGAAATGGTGCCGGGAAGACCACTATCCTGAACCTGATTGATGGCCGGCAGCAGCCGGATGAGGGTGCGGTGGTGCGGCCTGCGGATGTTGACATCGGCTACCTGCCCCAGCAGATGCGTCACTCCGGCTCGCGCAGTCTGTATAACGAAACGCTGCAGGCGTTCGGAAATATCTTGAAGATGGAGGCGAAGATGGCCGAGCTCAACAGGAAGCTGGAGGAGCGTACCGATTACGAGTCGGACGGCTACATGAAGCTGATCGAGCAGCTGTCGACCCTGAATGAGCGTTTCGACATGGAGGGTGGACATGCGATCCATGCTGATATTGAGCAGACGCTGATCGGACTGGGTTTTGGTCCGGATGATATGGAGCGGCCGGTATCGGAGTTTTCCGGTGGATGGAGGATGCGGATCGAGCTGGCCAAGATCCTGCTGCGCAAACCCGATTATATCCTGCTGGATGAGCCGACGAACCACCTCGATATCGACTCGATACAGTGGCTGGAGAACTACCTTTCGGAGTTTTCCGGAGGCGTGCTGGTGATCTCGCACGACCGCGTGTTTCTCGATAATGTAACGAACAGGACGCTCGACCTCTCGCTCGGGAAGATTTACGACTACAAGGTGGGCTACTCGCAATATGTCGACCTGAAGGAGGAGCGTATCGAGCACCAGATGGCCTCTTACCAGAACCAGCAGAAGATGATCAGGGATACAGAAAAGTTCATTGATCGTTTCAGGTACAAGGCAACCAAGGCGGTGCAGGTGCAGTCGCGCGTGAAACAGCTTAACAAGATCGACCGGATCGAGGTGGAGCAGGAGGACCGGCTCGATATGAACCTGAAGTTTCCACCGTCGAAGCGGTCGGGCAAGGTGGTGGTTGAGGCGGAAGACCTGGGGAAATGGTACGGCGATCATGAAGTGTTGCGGGCGGTCGACCTGGTGATCCAGCGAGGAGAAAAGGTGGCATTTGTAGGGCGCAACGGAGAGGGGAAGACAACCCTTTCGCGGATGATCGTTGGTGACCTGGAACACAGTAGCGGCAAGCTGAAGCTGGGACACAACGTGGAGCTGGGATATTTTGCGCAGAACCAGGACGAGCTGATGGATGGCGAGCGAACCGTTTTTGAGACGGTCGACAGGGTGGCGGTGGGTGATATACGAACGAAGATGCGCGACATCCTCGGGGCGTTCCTGTTCCGCGGCGATGATATCGACAAGAAGGTAAAGGTGCTGTCGGGCGGTGAGCGGTCGCGTCTCGCCATGGCGGTGATGATCCTTCAGCCATTCAACCTGCTGATCCTCGACGAGCCGACGAACCACCTGGATATGCGGTCGAAGGATATTTTAAAGAACGCGCTGCTGCAGTTTGATGGCACGCTGATCGTGGTGTCGCACGACCGGGAGTTTCTTGATGGACTGGTCGACAAGGTGTATGAGTTCAGGCACAAGGGGATCAGGGAGTATGCCGGCGGGATCTTTGAGTTTCTTGAGAAACGAAAGATCTCCTCGATCCGGGAGATCGAACGGCGGAGCAATCAGGAGCAGGGCGGCAGGCACGGTGGTGCCGGGGCTTCGGTTGCTGGTAAAAATGACGGGATGACCTCCGGAAAGGCAGGTGGAAAAGTCGCAACTGGTGGGAAAGGTGCAACCAGCGGGAAAGTAGCAACAGTTGGGAAAAGCGCTGCCGGTGTAAAAGGTACCGACAGAAGAACAGGCGAGGCTCCAGGCAAAAGTGCTGCCATTGGAACAGACAATATGAAGAGCAGGGTCACCCGTGGAATGAGCTACGGTGAGAAGAAGGATTTTGACAGGAAGGTGCGTAAGGCGGAGCGTCTCGTGCACGACCTGGAGGTGCGGATCGGCAAGGCGGAGGAGGAGCTGGGGGTGATGGATCAACGCATGACCGACCCGGGCAATATTGAGGATCAATCGTTGTTTACTAAATATGAGGAGCAGCGCAGGGAGCTCGACCGCCTGATGGCGGAGTGGGAATCGGCCTCGGCAAAGCTGGAGGATATGAAAGACGGAAATTGAAAATATGTTTGGATTCAATGAAAAAGCTGTATTTTGCAGTCAGAATGATAAGAACAATCCAAAATAGCGTACTGATTCTTATGCTCACGGGCCTGGCTGCCGGGTGTCTCACCATGCGGGATACTCCGATATCCTCGCAGCAATATGCGGCGCTCTACAACCCGAGCGAATTCTCGCTGAACGCCGAATACAGGTTTTACCATATCAGCGACAACATGACCTCCATGTATATTCGTCTGTTCCCCGGAGAGCTGCTGTTCAACCAGGCCAACGAGCAGGCCGAGTACCGCGCTTTGGTCGGGATCACCTCGGTTATCTATGAACTTGATAATAAGGGGCTGATCATCGCTCAGACCGACTCGTTGCGGTTCGAGGTGAAGCTCGACCGGGAGGATGAGCAGCGTTCGGCATTTTTCTCCTCGAAGGTACTGAGCCTTGCCGCCGGGAAGCAGTACCTGGTTAGACTCGAATCGCGCGATCTGCAGCGTGGTACGCTGGGACTAAAATATATGTACGTCGACAAAAACGGCGTTCTGTCGGCGCAGAATTTTAGTGTGGTTTCCGCCTCCACCGGCTACCCGCGGTTCCATAGCTACATGTCCCCCGGCGAGGTGTTCCGCATCAGCTACAGGCTGCCGGGGCACGATACGATCTACCTCGACTATATCAAAACGCGCGACGATATGCCCAGGCCGCCGATCACGACCGACTCGCCTTCAGCCTTCCCCTACGAGGTGGATACCACAATTGCGCTGGCTTACTCGGAAAACACGGTGTACACGTTGCCCGACAAGGGGAGCTATCATTTCAGGCTAGATACGCTGAGCCGCGAGGGCCTGACACTGCACAATTTTGGTGAGGGTTTTCCGAAGGTGGAGACCGAAACGGCGATGATGGAGCCGCTATTTTATATCTCGACGCTCACCGAGTACAGGCGCATGCGCAACCAGGAGAACAGGAAGCGTGCGGTGGATGATTTTTGGTTGCAGCGCACCTCCACCATGGAGCGTTCCCGCGAGCTGATCCGGGTCTATTACAACCGCGTGCTCTATTCCAACCTCTATTTCACCACCGGGCGTGAGGGTTGGAAGAGCGACCGCGGTATGATCTTTATACTGCTTGGTCCGCCCGACCGGATACGCGACAGCGGAAATGAGCAGCGTTGGTACTACATCTCGCGCCGCCAGGGGAAGGTCGTGGAGTTTGTGTTCGACCGCCGGCCGGGGATCCACTCCAACCATGACCTGTTTTGGCGGAAAAGCGGGGAGTCGTTAAGATACTGGTCGGCCGCGGTGAGCTCCTGGCGGAATGGAAATATTTACTCATTCAACAGGTGATGCAGCGACAGAAGGACCAGATCATTTTCGGTATTCATGCAGTTACGGAGGCCCTCGATGCCGGTCGCGAGCTCGAGAAGGTCCTTATCAGGGGATCGCGCGGCACCAGCGATCTGCTCGGGAATTTGCGCAGCAGGCTCCTTGCAGAGAAGGTGCCGTTTCAGCATGTACCAGCGGAGAAGCTCAATGCCATTACGAAGAAAAACCACCAGGGAGTGATCGCCTATATCTCGGAGATCGCCTATGGGGAGATCAGCTTTATACTGCCGCAGCTTTTTGAACGCGGGCGGGTGCCGGTTGTGCTGGTACTCGACCAGGTTTCCGATGTGCGGAACTTTGGCGCTATTGCGCGCACGGCCGAATGTGCCGGAGTGGATGCGATCGTGGTGCCTTACCGCGGGAGCGCACGGATCACCGCCGAAGCTGTGAAGACCTCGGCAGGGGCGTTGCACAGCATCCCGGTATGCAGGCACCCCGACCTGCGGCAGCTGCTGGAGTATCTGAAGGAGAGCGGATTGCAGGTGTTCGCTGCCTCGGAGAAGGCAGAGACGTTGCTGTACGAAGCCGACCTCACCGTTCCGGCAGCGATACTGATGGGTGCTGAGGATGTTGGCATCTCACCGGCGTTGCAACCGTATGTCGACCACGCCATTGCGATCCCCCAGCAGGGCACGATCGGATCGCTGAACGTATCGGTGGCTGCCGGGATCATTCTTTACGAAGCGGTGCGCCAGCGGATGGGGTAGGCAGTTATTCTAGCGGGAGCTGACGGCTGAAACTCTCCTCAAGGGAGATGAAAGTCTCGGTGCGTGACACCCCTTCAATCGATTGCAGTTTTTCCACCAGCACATGCTTGAGGTCCTCATTGTTTCTTGTGTAGATCTTGATAAAAACGGAGTATCCGCCGGTAATGTAGTGACACTGGGTGATCTCCGGTATTTTCTTCAATTGCTCCACCACCTTGGGATAGAGTCCGGCGTTATCGAGGAAGATTCCCACGTAGGCGCAGGTATGGAAACCGATTTTTTTCGGATTGAGCATGAACTCTGAGCCGGATACGATTCCCAGCTTCACCAGCCGCTGGATGCGCTGGTGAATGGCTGCGCCTGATACGTTACATTCGCGGGCCACTTCGAGATAGGGGATCCTGGCGTTTTTTGTAATGAGTGACAGGATCTTCTTGTCAAGTTTGTCAATGTGCAGTGCTTCTTCCATTGTAAATTATTAATGTTCAATGCTACGGTCCGGAAAAAACAGATACCGGATTGATATGCCGATCAGTTGCTGTTTCAACGGATTTTGCCGTATTCTCTTGAGATTTTTAAGAAATTCGTTTCATATACTTAGAAAGTTTAAATTTAATCAACCGAATCGTATTTCCAATAGGCAGAAATATGTTATAGAATAGCGTTGATTTGCAGATGATGGGTTTGCAGTCCTGTTTTTTATAAATTCCTTAACAAAAACAGATCCTCCGCCGGGAAAATTGTAAAGTACTAAGTTCAGTCCCCTGTGGTATTGAACAGAATCATTCAAACGCTGTTTCACAGATAGGTATTTTTGTTTTACAAAGAAAGGCTGAATGAATCATGGTTCAAAGGAGTAGTTATAGTGTTTTCAATTTTGAGCATTCTTATCTGTCGCTGCCCGAAATATTTTACAGCAGGGTGGATCCTGCTGCTGTTCCCCATCCGCAAATGGTCATACTTAACGATGATCTGAAACGGGAGCTGGAGTTAGAGACGGAAGACGATGGATTGCTTACTTTAATGCTGGCGGGCAATCAACTGCCCGATAATTCGGCTCCGCTGGCACAGGCGTATGCCGGACACCAGTTTGGTTATTTCACCATGTTGGGCGATGGAAGGGCCATCCTTCTGGGTGAGCATGTAACAGGCGGAAATGGTCGATTTGATATCCAGCTGAAAGGGGCTGGACAGACGCCCTACTCCCGGCGTGGTGATGGCAAAGCCACATTGCGGGCGATGCTGCGGGAATACCTGTTTAGTGAAGCGATACATTACCTGGGGATCCCTACTTCAAGGAGTCTTGCCGTGGTTGAAACAGGCGAGCCGGTATACCGGGAGGTTGTTAATAAGGGTGCGGTGCTTACCAGGGTGATGAGAAGTCATATCCGGGTCGGCACTTTTGAGTTTGCCCGGCACTTCGGCACAAAAGAGGATCTTACAGCATTATTGAACTATACCATTGACAGGTACTTCCCGGATTTAAACGATGCAGAAAATAAACCACTGCAGTTGCTCGATAAGGTGATGCGTTTGCAAATCGAACTTGTTGTTCAATGGATGCGGGTTGGATTTATTCATGGTGTAATGAATACAGACAATACCTCGGTAACCGGTGAAACCTTCGATTATGGACCCTGTGCTTTTATGAATACCTACCATCCGGATACAGTTTTTAGTTCTATTGATCACGGCGGCAGGTATTCATTTGGAAACCAGTCAGAAATAATAAAATGGAACATTGCCAGACTGGCAGAGGCGCTGTTGCCCCTGGTTCATTCTGATGAAAAAAATGCGGTGGAACCGGCAGTGAATATTTTGAACCGGTTCGATGATATCTTTTCTGAATCCTGGTACGACATGATGCTCAGGAAAATTGGAATTGATCAGGAAACAGATGGTGACAGGGCCCTTGTTGATGAACTTTTAAGTACGATGCAGACACACAAGCTGGATTACACAAATACGTTCTTGTCCCTTCATTCGGAGGAGCCGGTGCCAGGAAATACAATAATAACATCTGTTCTGAAGGAGTGGCTCGCAAAGTGGCGAAAAAGAATTGCCGGAAGCAGTCGTGGGGAAGAGACTGCCAAACATCTGATGAAAAAAAACAGTCCTGTGATTGTACCCAGGAACATTCATGTTGAAGAGGCGTTGGACATGGCTGAGCAGGGCGACCTTTCTCTATTCAACAAGCTATTGAGAACCTTACGTCAGCCCTATAAATTTCAGGACAGCGCAAAGGAACTTCTTGTTTTTGATGAAAACTATGACAAGAAATACCAGACTTATTGTGGCACTTGATTCTCATGCTGTTTTTATACATGCAAGCACCGGTTGTACGGGCTCCGCGAAGCTAATCCCTCCAGTAGCTGCCTCATATTTCCCTTCACGATAATCATTGGGGATAGCAACCCAATCACATATATATGGGATCAATTGGCTGAAAAATCCCCTTTTATTGGGATTGCACAATCAATTTTTTTGTGGTTATTTTGCAGTCGATTGTTATTGCAATCACATCATAACCATATTTAAAGGAGGAATACAAACCATGATCAGAAATCTGCTGCTTCTCATAATTGCACTATTGCTTGTTATTCAACCAGGCTTTTCGCAAAAATTAAAAACCGATGCCAATATCGTTGGCCATGTTATCCATGAGGGTGAACACCTTCCCTTTGTTACCATCGGGGTGAAGGGAACGACAATTGGCACCGTCACCGACGAAACCGGACATTACCAACTTGTTCATCTGCCTATAGGAAAGCAGACCATTTTTGTGAGCATGGTGGGGTACAAGGCCGAGGAACACACTGTCAGCCTGGCACAGGGAAAAACCATCACATTGCACTTCGAACTGGAAAAAGATGTGTTAAATATTGATGAGGTCGTTGTGTCAGCCGACCGTGCAGAGCAAAAACGTACTCAGGCTCCTGTTATTGTAAATACAATTACTCCTAAGCTTTTTAATACAAGTCAGTCGGTAACCCTGGGAGAGGGATTGAATTTTTCTCCCGGACTCCGCCTTGAAAATAATTGTCAGAATTGCGGATTCTCACAGGTCCGCATGAACGGGATGGAGGGACCCTACTCCCAGATATTGATCAACAGCCGGCCGATTTTCAGCGGACTGGCCGGGGTATACGGACTTGAACTGATACCCGCCAATATGATCGAGCAGGTTGAGGTGGTGAGGGGTGGTGGTTCCGCACTTTATGGAAGTAACGTCATTGCCGGAACGATCAATATCATTCTGAAGGAGCCAAAATCCAATTCCTATGAGGCTGGTGCCAATTATGCCCTTGCCGGGACTGGTGTGGAGGGATCGGGAGGAATTGCACCTGATCATTCCGTGAACTTCAACACAACAATTGTCTCTTCCGATCATAAAACGGGAGTTTCACTCTATGGCTTCACCCGCAACAGAAGTATGTTCGATGCAAATGGTGACGGCTTTTCGGAGATCTCGTCGATGGAAAACCTGACCTTCGGGGGAAGGCTGTTTCACCGTTTCGGTTATCGCGACAAGCTGAGCCTGGATTTCTTTGCGATCAATGAGGAGCGGCATGGCGGCAACAGGCAGGATTACCCATTGCATGAAAGGGATGTTGCGGAGGCTGTGGAACACGATTTGAAGGTTGCGGGGATCACGTATGAGCGGTTTTTCAGGGAGTATGACCAGTTGTCGGTTTATGCTTCCGGACAATTCCTGAACCGGGAGTCATATTATGGCGCCGGCAGGTCATTGAGCGATTATGGATACTCAACAGATCATACATATCATACCGGTTTTCAGTATAAGGCACAATTGGGCAAGTCATCACTGATCTGGGGTGCTGAGCATTCAGGCGATTATCTGCTTGATAAAAAACTGGGATATCGTGACATTGAGAATGCTGTTATCGACTTCAGCGACTCCTCGATACATTACACACACACTGAAAACACGGTTGTCTCCGACCAGGTTTTAATCACCTCCGGAATCTTTACGCAGTATGATGCCAAGATCGACAGGCTGAAGATCGCTGCCGGGGCCAGGTTTGACAGGTATGAGGTGAAAGATGTGGCGAATGACGGGGAGACCAAAACGGGCAATGTGTTCAGTCCCCGCCTGAGCCTGATGTACGAAATTCTGGACGACCTCCAGGCACGGATGAGTTATTCGCAGGGTTACAGGGCACCACAGATTTTCGATGAGGATCTGCACATCGAAACTTCCGGATCGAGGCAGGTGATTCACAAAAACGATCCCGACCTAAAACAGGAGACAAGTCACAGCATCATGGCATCACTCGATTTCAACCGGCAGATCGGCACCGTTTACACCGGGTTTCTGGTTGAAGGTTTTTACACAAGACTGGTAGATGCCTTTGCGAATGAATTTGGTGAGCCGGACGAAAATGGTACGGTGATATACACAAGAGTGAATGCAGAGGGCGGGGCAGTTGTTCAGGGTGTGAATATGGAGCTGCAACTGATGCCGTTACAGAGCTTATCGTTTACGTCGGGCTTCACCCTTCAAACCAGTGAATTTGCTGAACCGCAGGAGGATTTTGATGAAAGGCGCTTTTTCCGCACCCCGAACCAGTATGGCTATTTTGCCCTCAATTATGATCTCTTCAAAAGCATCAGGCTTTCGTCAACCGGAAACTATACCGGCAGGATGCTGGTCCCCTATTTTGGGACAGAGAATCCGGAAGGTGAGTTGAGAGAAACGGATAGGTTTTTTGACCTGGGGGTAAAGCTGAGTCATAGTGTGAAGCTGAACGGAGCATCCGTTGAGTTTTCCGGCGGGATCAAAAATATTTTTAATTCCTACCAGGGTGATTTTGATATCGGAAAGGACCGCGACCCGGCGTATATATACGGACCGCTGGCTCCACGTACCGTGTATATCGGCATCAAGTTCGGGAATAGGTTATAAGTAACTGCCCGAAGTGAAATGGCTCACTCATTCTTCATTGACAAAAGGTTTCGCCAGTCCTCACCGGTAGGATTCTGAAATATACGGAGTCCGAATTCCGGGGCCACTGCCATGATATGGTCGAAGATATCGGCCTGGATCGCTTCATAGTTGGCCCATGCCTGGTCATTGCTAAAAACATATATTTCGATGGGGATCCCTTTTTCTGTGGGCTGGAGGTGCCGTACGAGGAAGGTCATATCCTGGTGAATTTTCGGATGATTTTTCAGGTACTGTTCGAGGTATTTCCTGAAAGTCCCGATATTGGTCAGTCTTCTTCCATTGATCCGGTTGGAGGTGTCTGCACCAACCTTTTTATTAAATTCATCGATCTCTTTCTCTTTCTCTTCCAGGTACTGACGCAGAACCCTGATCTTTTTGTACTTTTCGATCATTTCCTTATCGAGGAATCTGACACTATGCATATCTATATTGATGGAGCGCTTGATCCGTCGTCCGCCAGATTCCTCCATTCCCCTCCAGTTGTTGAACGATTCTGACACCAGGGCATATGTGGGAATCGTGGCGATGGTCTTGTCCCAGTTCTGCACCTTTACCACATTGAGGCCGATATCAATTACATCGCCATCGGCATTATATTTTGGCATAGAGATCCAGTCGCCCATGTTCACCATGTTATTTCCGGCGATCTGGATACTGGCAACGAGGCCGAGTATGGTATCCTTGAATACCAGCATCAGCACAGCAGCGAACGCTCCGAGACCGGCAAGCAATCCGCTTACTGACTTGTCGGAAAGGGTGGCGATGGCCACAAGTGCAGCGATGATGTATACCAGGATTGTAACAAGCTGAACATATCCTTTGATGTTTCTTCCCCTGGAGACCGGCAGTCGCATATAGATCTCATGTGTGGCGCTGATCAGGGAGTGAAGAACCAGGGCGCTGATCAGGATGATATATAGTTCCGTAATGATCTTTATAAAGTTTACCAGTCCGGGTGCATCGATCAGATAAACAACAGTTGCATTGACCACCAGGGCAGGAGCAATGTGTGCGAGTCGTGCAAAAAGCTTTTTCTTCAGGAGGATATCATCGTATTTATTCTTAGAGCTTTTTATGATATTTCCGACTACGCGGATGAGCACAAATTTCGTTAAACGGTCGGCCAGGAAGGCCAGAAGGACGATCAGCAATAGCACAGTGAAGTTTTCAAACATCCGGGCAAGTTGTTCTGATAATCCGGTTCCTTCCAGGAATGCGCGGTAATCGAGCAGGAGATTTTCGATCATGGTCAGTTGTTTTTTATTCAAAGATCAAAATTATAACTAATTCGAAATTATAACAGTATTTTAATAAGTTTTCGTTGAAAGTGTACAACGTTAAGGAGATTAATTATATTTGTCATTCGGCTGTGAGTGGAACCAACAGAATTACTTTGAATATTTCATGAAGAAGTTCTCAGATGAAGATATCATACGTGGTCTCAGGAAGAGGGACAACGAAGTGATTCAGTTCATTTACGGGGAGAACTTTAAGGGGGTGAGCAACCTGATTATTAACAACAGTGGGAGCGATGATGATGCGGAGGATGTTTTCCAGGAGTCATTGATTGTTTTATTCAAAAGGCTGCGGGATGAACCGAATTTTGAGTTAAACAGCACCTTTTCCACCTATCTTTATTCTATTTGCAGGTTGATCTGGCTGAAAAAGCTCAGGGAGGGCAAAAAGCTGGATGTAACGGAATTAAATCATGAGATGGAGGAATCCATTGAGTTCGAGGAGCCCCTTCCGGTGCAGGACAAGGACCTGCGGATGGCTGTTTATCAGCGGAACCTGCTACTCATACCTGAAGATTGTCAGAAGATCCTGGTTCTTACCGGTCAGGATATCTCCGCGAAAGAGATCGCAGAGAAACTTGGGTTCAGAAGTGATGCCTATGTGAGAAAGCGCCGGCATTTTTGCAAAGAGTATTTGGTCAACCGTATCAAGGAGGACAAAGAGTACCAGGAGTTGATTGCTGACTGACCGTCTAACGTTTGCGGGTCAGCGTTTTTTTGATCTGTTTTTTGTAAGTGAAGAATACCACCACCAGGGAAAACCCGACAATGATGATGATCAGGTAGAAAGCGGCTGATGTGCGGTAGAGCGGACTGCTGTTTCCCACCATCATGAAGGCTGACCAGAAGTAGGGGTTGGCTTTCAGCTTGTCGGATGATGTGATATAATCAATTTTAGCTTCCCGGAGGGCCCTCTTTTTGCTTTTGCCCGATTTAAGGTGTTTATAAAACCCGCTCATCAGGTCGGCGCTGGAGTTATCGGCTACCTGCCATAGCGTCATCACGATGCTGGGACATCCTGCATAGATAAAACCACGCGCCATGCTCATCATACCTTCCCCTTTTTGCATTTTGCCATAGCCGCTGCTGCACGAGCTCAGCACCACCATTGC